>CAVABC010000019.1:0-38762 GCA_963586665.1 Acutalibacteraceae bacterium | reverse complement strand
CGATTTATCGGAAAGAAAATCGCAGAAAAATGCGGTATAGAATTTTATGACAAAAAAATCATAGAAAAAGTGGCACAGGAGCTTGGAATTTCAGAACAGATTGTTGAACATCATGGTGAATATGCACCTGCAAAAAGTATTTTTTCATATGCTTTTGTAGGCCGCGATATTACAGGTGTTTCGCTTGCTGATCAGATATACAATATCCAGCAGCAGCTCATAAAGGATTTAGCTGACAAAGGCCCATGCGTTATCGTAGGCCGTTGTGCAGACGTTATTCTTTCGGATCGCGATGATGTGCTGAACGTATTTATTCAGGGAAATAAACCTGAAAAAACAGAGCGTATAAAGGAGCTTTATGGAAAGAGCGATGCCGAGGTTAAGAAGCTGCTCAAGGATGTGGACAAGAAACGTTCAGTAAATTATCGGTATTTTACGGATAAAGATTGGGGAAACAGGAAAAATTATGATGTAGTGCTTAACAGTTCGGTGTTAGGATATGACAAGTGCGTGGATATGATAGCGGGATTGTATACGGAATAGAATATTAGAAAGTAATGAGTCTCATAAGTGGCGAGCTTCAGCCATTTATGAGATTTTTATTATATAGGAAATTACGCTGTAACTTCCTATATGCCAAAAGTAAGCAAAAAATTATTATGGATTGTGATAGATTTTGGAGCAAAAATTCGTAATATAAAGTGTAATTACAAAATACTTCGGATGCATCAGAAAATCCATCGGTGTTGGAAAGCAGGTGGGGAAGGAACAAACTTATGAAGATAGGAGAACATAATTTTATAAAACAGCTTCGGCTGCATAATGAGCAGGCACTTGCATATGTCATTGATGAATATGGAGGCTTGCTGATGGCGGTGATACGCAAGCATCTATTTTATCTGCCGGAGAGGCAGGAAGAGTGTTTTGATGATGTTTTGCTTAAAATATGGCAAAACATTTCGAGCTTTAACGAAGAAAAAAATACTTTTAGAAACTGGGCGGCAGCAGTTGCAAAATATCAGGCGATTGATTATTTGAGGACCTACCGGCAGGAGCTTCAGACGGTGGATATTGAAGACACTGTTATCGTACAGGAAGACAAGGTGCTTGCGGGAATGATAGAGAAAGAAATCTCTATGGAAGTACAAAAAATGCTTGAGTGCTTAAAACCACGTGACAGAGAACTTTTCTACAAATTATATGTAGAGGAAAAAAGCATGGAACAGGTAAGTGCGGAAACAGGCACGAAGCAGGCTGTTATATACAACCGTGTTTCGCGCGGAAAGAAAAAACTCCGCAAGACTATTTTGGAAGGTAGAGGTGCATGAGTATGGGAAAAAATATTTATGATATGTTAAACGATGTTAAAATAAATGAGGCAGAATATGAGAAAACAGATCTGTCAGAATTTGATAAGGCTCAAAAAAAGCAGCGCATTTTAAGAAAAGTAAGGGCAATGGAAAGCAGTAAATCGGGAAAAGGCAGGATGAAAGCAGCGATTGCGGCAGCAGCGGCATGTGCAGTGATAGTTGGTACTATTGGGGCTACAAATCCGACAATGGCAAGTGATCTTTTCAGTAACACGATAGGAAAACTCATAGAAAACCGTCAGGAAACAAAGGAAGACTATGAAGCTAAAATTTATCAGAAGATCGGTGAGAATTCTTCATCTGCTAAGGCAAATGAATATATTGCTACAGATGATGTAAATGGTGTCAGCATTTCTATCTCAGATGTATATTGTGACGGGTATGTTTTATACTATACAGCCGTATTGAAAACCGATAACGAGGTATTAAATCAGGCTGATTTTATCAAATCAAACACAGCTATTGATACTGTTACCAATTATGAGAATGCGAAAGGCGGTGTATATAGTTCATTTGAGAAGGCATCTGACGGAACATTTGTAAAATCCGGAGAAATTGATTTGATAGGATATGGAAAAGACTCGGCTGCTGATTTGATTGCAGATGGGGAGTCTCTTGAAATTGAATGTTCATTGGATGATCTTACAGGCTATAAGGATAATGAGTGGGATGAGAATGGTGAATATGTGAGCACAGGTGCCGTGGAGGGACAGTGGAAACTGAGTTTTCCGGTAAAGGTTGACCGTTCCGGTAATGTCTCTTATTCGATCAATAAGGAAGATAATGGTGTAAAGCTTTGCAATGTAGTAAAAACAAAGGTTGGACTTGTACTTACAGTGGAAACTCCTGATTTTTCAAAAGCACCATATAATGATCCTGACAATGATCCGGAGCTGTCAGTTGTGGATAGCGATGGAAACTATCTTGAGTGGATAAGTGGTGGAAGTGTTCAGAATGATGATGGAACAGCTACCTGCCAGCTCATGGTTTTTAATGAAGGACAGACAGATCTTACATTTGAGGTAACTAATAAGAATGTAGATGATAGTAAAATAGCATCAATTAGTTTTCAGGTAAAATAGCATATATCTGATAAAATGCTCATGATTAACGAGACGGTCTTGACCGTCTCGTTTTTATGTGTGGGAAATTACGCTGTAACTTTTTGTGCAGCAAAATAATATGTAAAACTTGCGGCAGGTATGCACTCTAATCTGCGGATAATTTATCAGGCGGTTCCAACAATAAGCGCAGCATATCCCCAGTCCCATATAAGTTCTGCAAAGCTGTTTTCAAGATAGGTGCGGATGTCATCGTCATCATAGCCTGTCATGCGCGAGATTATAACGATATAGTCGCGTACAGTTTCGTAGGTAAGAACATTTGCATCGTTACCACAACACCACAGAAAAAGACTCTGTCGAATGGCTGTATATTCAATGATGATCCATTGAAACTGCATTACCATATGTTCAAGTGCTTTGGAAGTACTTGCAGGCATTATCAGGTCTGAAAATAGTTCATTTGTGAGAAAATTTCGGAATATCATATCATAGTCTGCCATTTTGTCATAAAAACGATCCAATGTTTCAGAGCTTATTTCACAATATTTTTCTGCTTCAGATAATATTGGCTGTAAAAATCGGGTATATAACCCCTCTTTGCTATAGTTTACTGCCAGATCCTGAAGCAGTTCATTGCACTCAGCGTAAGTATCACTGTAAGGCACACGGATGTCTGACATGGCAGAACGAAGTTCGTGCAGAGTATCTTTTGAAAAATATTCATGTATCTGCGGGAGAGTAACTGGCTGATTTTTATACAATTCCAGTAAAATATAAAACCCTTCAAGCGAGGCTTGTTCTATTGAAAGGGCTTTATCCTGAAATAGTTTGATCAGATTATCGCGGATCAAAAGCAAAGGGGATGCATGATCTACGGTGGCAGATACGGTTGGAAATTTGATACTTTTTTCATTCCACAGGTCAATGACAGCAGGACAGCATGGCATTAATGCAGCCTCATCGTGGGTGGCAAATTCATGGATTTCCCTTGGAAATAATGTGCATGTCTCTGACAGCACACTGTCTCCGTAGGTCATTACCAGATGGCATAATTTATCATCTGAAAGAAATGGACAGCGATGATTTTTATCCAGTCCGATCACGCGGGCACCGTCTTTATGGCATGTGTATGCAGTCAGGGTTTTCTTTTGTTCTGATATCGAAGTAGGTGGCAGAAGCTTCTTCCATTTTCGGTTTGTGTCATCATCGACTGATATTTTCCATTCCTGACAGCAGGTTATGGTGCATTTGTCAGCGATGCAGTGAAATTTATCGTAATAATCAGGGTATAAGTGTTTCATAGATCTCCTGTGTGATATGTTTTTTATATTTGCAATATTTTGTAGATACTTACTCCGGCCATACAAAGTGAGCATTTCCTGCTTCGAGTCCATCAATGAGAATGTTCTGACTGGTGCAGAATTTATTGGTAACAGTCATGAAATATGCCCAGTCAGCAGTCTCTTCAACAGTCATCCAGCGTTTTAATGGAGTCTGCTCCATAATCTGCTCCCACAGCTTCTTGTCTTCTACAACAGGTTTGTTGAGTTCTGTGAGTACACCACCAAAATCCAGACTGTTGCAGGTTGCACCATATTTGGCGATACGCAGGGCAATATTTTTGGCATAGGCAAGTACACCTCCCTTGCTGGCTACGTATTCAGGAAACTCCGATCCGTTGTGTCCACTGGCAGAACCGATCATGAGTACAGCTTTTATATCTGGTTGTATTCCGTATTTTTCTGTGATTGCGATGGTTCCTTTGAGGTTTACATCAATATCATCATCGTTTTGAACACCGGCATTGTTTATTACGATGTCAAATGGTGCAAGATCAGGAAATTGTTCACCGTTTCTGATATCTATGCATATATGAGAGTAGTGAGGATGGGAGATTGATGGATTTTTACGGTCAAATCCGGTTACTTCGTGTCCTTCTTCCAAAAATTTTACGGCAATAGCTTTTCCTATTCCTGAGCTTGTGCCTGTTATCAGTATTCTCATGTTCATTTCCTCCGGTGAATTTTTGTAACTATATGATACACGAATACTGCATCATAGTGCAAGTTGTGATTTGTATGGTACTGTTAAACGATAAGTTTGCAGCACATTTAAAGTGTAGACAGTAACCGCATAGTGCAGTATAGTTGAGATAGATGAAGAATTAATTTAATGCACTTGCATGTGATGATACCTAAAAATTATGTGCGATCATTGTATCAGGGGGAATATATGAGACCGGTTAATTTGTATCTGCTTACAAGAGATATCGACAAAAAGACATATACAGAATTTGAGAATATTTTATCTGCAAGGCATGAGCGTATGCCGGTAAAAGAACACGAATTTCACAGTCTGCAGAAACTGGTGGACATGTTGTGTGAAAAAGGAGTTACCATAGCACAGCTTGACGGATTTTTTTATTCATATACGATACGGCAGATTGGAAAAGAGTTTGATCTGTTAAAGATTTCTGTGGATAACCGCGTTTTAAATATTGAGCTTAAAAGTTTGGCAGTGTCAGAGGAGAAGATCGAAAAACAGCTTTTAAAGAACAGATATTATCTTGGAACACTGGCAGACCGGCTGGATATGTACACATATGTGGAAGAGACCGGAAAATTATATACATTGGGTGAGAAATTTCGTGAGGCTTCATTTGATGAGCTTATAGATAGTGTAACGTCATTTAGTGACTATGACACCGGCAATCCGGATCAGTTGCTGCAGGCTAAAAATTATCTTATTTCACCTCTTAATATGCCGGAGGAATTCCTTGCAAACAGGTATTTTCTTACACAGCAGCAGGAGATGATAAAGAAAGATATTTTAAATGGAAATTCCGATGTGAATTTCTGGGGGATTACCGGAATTGCCGGAACAGGAAAGACTTTGCTTATGTATGATCTGGCAAAGGAGCTGTCTGCGACTGGAAAAGTTTGCGTGATCCATTGCGGTATGTTGTGTGAAGGACACAGAGTGCTTAACGATATGATGGAAAATGTTGATATAGTCAGTGAAGAGGATTTTTTATCCAAATCAAAAGTGTTTGCATATAAATATATCCTCATAGATGAAGCACAGCGGATGTCGGAAAAAACTTTGACATTCATAAAAACACTTGCAAATTCTAAAGTGAAGCTATGTGTATTTTCATATGATTATTTTCAAATCTTATCAAAGACTGAACAGCGCAGAAACATTCCGGCAAAGCTGGCGGAACTTTCAGGTTTTAAAGAGCTTAAGCTGTCAGGACGCATACGTAGTAACAGTGAGATGAACTCGTTTATCCAGACATTGCTTGATCTGAGAGAACGTGAACAGAATAATAGATATAATTATGAAAATGTAGACGTACTTTTTGCCAAGAATGAGGCGGAGGCTGTTTCGATCATTAATTTTTACAGGAATGACAGGGGATATACGTTTATTGAATATGATGAACCGCTTGCAGGCTGTTCTGGGGATATCAATGTGCTTGAAGCTGCGGGAATGGAATTTGAGGATGTTGTCATCACACTGACGGATCATTTCAGGTATAGTGATGATGGAGTGCTTGTTGGAAATGCCCATCCTAACCCGGATTACAGTTATTACAGACTGCTCTTTCAGAGTGTATCAAGAACAAGGGAGAGACTTTGTATAGTGGTGATCGGTGATAGCGTATTGTTTGAAAAGGTGCTATCCATACAACATGAATTTTAGAAAGGCATAGATCTAATATGAAAAAACGCACAAACATTATAATAATCACAGCCATAGCATCCATACTGGCTGCAACACTGGCAGGAAAAGCATACCTGAAAAACCAAAAGAAAAGCGTCAGTGACACAACAGATCTGAAAAGTGAGAGTTCGCAAGCCGCAGACGATATGCAGACTTCAAGCAAAACCGACAATACCGAAAAATCAAGCAATACAGAGCAGGTGCAGTCAGAACAGGCGCAGTCAGAGCAGGTGCAGTCAGAACAGGTGCAGTCAGAGCAGGCACAGCCCGCAGAACCAACGCAGACCACAGATGATTTCTACATATCAGAGATACCGGATGATATCTCCGAAAAAATGCAGGGCAGATCGTACAAAGCGGACTGTACAGTGCCAAGGAAAGAACTGAGGTACATTCATGTGCTTCATATGGGTTTTGATGGACAGACTCACGAGGGTGAACTTGTGGTAAATAAGGCTATAGCGGATGATGTGCTTGAGATATTTGAGGAGCTTTATAAGGCAGAATATCCTATTGAAAAAGTCAGACTTGTAGATGAGTATGATGCAGACGACGAGGCATCCATGAGTGACAACAATTCATCTGCATTTAATTTCAGGTTTATTTCACACACCACGAAGATCTCAAAGCATGGCATGGGCATGGCGGTGGATATTAATACACTTTACAATCCGTATGTGAAGACTGTGGATGGAAAGCTTTCCATAGAGCCTGCCAATGCGGCAGACTATGTGGACAGAAGTGCTGATTTTCCATACAAGATAGATCATGATGATCTGTGCTATAAACTCTTTACAGAGCATGGCTTTGAGTGGGGTGGTGACTGGACTCACTCAAAGGATTATCAGCACTTTGAGAAATAATTTAGTAGAAAAATAATTTAGTATTTAGCATCAGTTTATCACATGATGGTTCAGCCACTTACCGGACTTAAACCTGATAGTAAAGATTATAGATCTAAGGCTCCAGTCGGCTGCCATTCCGATCCACACTGCGATAGGTCCGAAACCCCAGACGCGGCACAGATAGATGCACAGGCTGACACGGCACAGCCACATGGTACAGCAGGATACGATCATGGAGAATTTTACATCTCCTGCGGCACGCAGACCATATGGCGGTATAAATGCCATTACCCAGCAGAGTGGTTTTGCAATCGTTATGAAAACTACCATATCAAGGCAGAGCTTGGCACTGGCGGCTTCCATGCCGGCAATCATAGTGATAGGTTTTGTCAGTGCAAAGACGAGCAGACAGCTTGCTATTATGACTATCTCTGACACCCATGACAGCTTTTTGATATAGTAGACAGCCTCATCTTTTCGACCTGCACCGAGGCACTGACCTACAACCGTCATGAGTCCTATTCCTATACCTATGGCAGCGATACCGTTTAAGTTCTCAAGAATGTTGGTCATGGCCTGCGCGGCTATGGCAACTGTCCCGAGAGTGGAAACCGTAGACTGGATAGCGAGTTTTCCAAACTGGAACATACTGTTTTCGATTCCGGATGGGATACCGATGAACAGTATTTTTTTGATCAGACCAAATTCCGGACGGATAGACAGATAATTCTTTATGTAAATAGGCTCGCTTTCTTTTCTGAGCTGACAGATTACTACCACTGCACAGAAGATACGTGAGATAAGTGTTGATATTGCGGCACCTTCGACACCCATGCCGAAACCAAAGATTAAAATTGCGTTTCCACCTATATTCATAAAGTTGGATATTACAGATATGATCATTGGGTTGCGGCTGTTATTCTGAGCGCGCATAATGGATGCACCGGCATCATACAGTCCGATAAACGGGAAGGACAGCAGTGTAAAAAGAAAATACACCTGCGAGTTTCTCATTACATCGGCCTCTACAGCACCGAATATAGCTCTAAGCAGAGGCCTTCGGGTGATAAGGCATATCGCAGACAGTGCTACAGACAGAAAAGCCATTACAAAAAGCACCTGTCTGGCGGCATGATTAGCACCTTCTTTATTATTACTGCCGAGATACTGAGAGCACAGTATCGCACCTCCGGCAGCGAGAGCCGAGAGTGCCTGTATGACGAGTATATTTATTGAATCAACGAGTGATACTGCGGATATGGCGGCAGAGCCGACATTACTTACCATCATGGTATCCACGGTTCCCATCAGAGATGAAAGGAGCTGTTCTATTATGATAGGTACAAGCAGCTTCCGAAGATCCGTGTTTGTGTATATGTGTCCGGCAGTAGCCGGTTTAGTCTGGTTTGATGTTCTTTCAAAGATTTTTCCCATAATATTCCTGTTCCGGGGTATATTGTCTTTTAACTATAAAATCCCTTTATTACTATTGAATAATTAACTATAAAGTTTATCTTCACAAAAATACACTTATGAAGCATATCTAGGTTAGTACTTTAATTTTTACATGTCAATATGGAGATTGGCCGTCAACGATCATTTATGAGTAAATAATTAAAAAATCTATAAAAATTACCATATTTCTTTCATTTTTGGTGGAAAAGTTGTACAATGGCACCATAAAGTTACCGCTCAAAAGTTACTGCCTGTGACCTGAACGAGCATAAAGTAACCTATCGAAATAATACACAGGAAGACGGTGAGGCAAGGCTATGAGAAGATCAAAGAAACCACCACTATACAAAAGCTTCGGCTATGCTTTTGAGGGGATTTTTACCTGTATCAGAAACGAGAGAAATATAAAGATACACTGCGCAGCAGCGGTGGCGGTTGTTATCGCGGGATTTGTGTTTGGGATTTCTCCGACTGAATGGTGCATCTGCCTTACACTGTTTGGTCTTGTGATATCACTTGAGCTGGTCAATACGGCAGTTGAGTCGGTGGTAGACCTGGTGACGCAGGAGAGAAAGCCTCTTGCAAAGATCGCAAAGGATACGGCAGCAGGAGCTGTGCTTGTTGCAGCGATTATGGCGGCTATTGTGGGACTTATTATTTTTGTCCCAAAGATTTTTGGATAGAGTAAGAAATGGAGGAAATCATTATGGAAAAACTTACAGATGGATTAAAGAAAATATTATTAGCAGGTATCGGAACTGTCGCAGTTACTGCGGAGAAGTCAAAAGAAGTGCTTGATGAGATGGTTAAAAGAGGCGAGCTTACAGTTGAGCAGGGCAAGGTACTTAATCAGGAATTAAAGCACAACATCAAAAATACAGTTAAAAACAATGTAAAAGTAGCTGTAAAGCCACAGTCACCTGAGGAACTGGAAGAACTGCTGGATAAGATGACTCCTGATCAGCTTGACGCATTAAAGGCAAAGATCGCTCAGATGGAGCAGGCTGACACAGAGGATGACGGAGAGATCGCTGATGAGAGCGTTTTCGAGGATGAGGATGCAGTTTCTGACAAAGCAGATGATAAAGCGGACGATAAAGACAAAGCAGATCGGGACACAGCGGAAAAAGACTCTGCTGTAGAGATAAAAATAGAAGCCGAAGAAGAAAAAACAGAAAGCGAGAATTAGGATGAACAGCCGTCTGAAAGAAATGACAGCAGTACTTAAAAAGTACAAGATCAGTCATGGGCTTACACCCGAGAAATTCAGACTCATATTGCAGGAACTTGGACCAACTTACATAAAGCTTGGACAGATCATGTCTCTGCATTCGGATATTCTTCCAAAAGAATACTGTGAGGAGCTTATGAAGCTGTGCTCCGATGTGGAGCCGATGCCATTTTCACAGGTGGAGGAGGTCATAAAAGATTCGTTTGGATATTCATGGAAGGAAATCTTTGAATATATAGACGAAAAACCGCTCGGTTCAGCCTCGATTGCACAGGTTCACCGTGCGCGCCTTAAAAGTGGAGAAGAGGTTGTAGTAAAGGTACAGCGCAAGGGTATCCACGATATAATGTCAAAGGATATTGCGCTGTTGCACCGCGCGGTAAAGCTTGTGCCGCCAATATCCATAAAGGGCATTGTGGATCTGGATATGGTGCTCAATGAAATGTGGGCAGTGGCGCAGGAAGAGATGAACTTCATGACAGAGGCTGCCAATATGGAGGAATTTGCCCGGAACAACAGAGAGGTGGCGTTTGTTTCCACGCCGAAGCTGTTCCGCAAATATACGACAACACACGTACTTGTCATGGAGTATATAGATGGAATTAAGATAGATGACAAGGCAGCTCTTACAGATGCAGGATATGATCTGGATGAGATTGGTAGTAAGTTTGTTGACAACTATATCAGACAGGTCATAGAGGATGGATTTTTCCATGCAGATCCTCATCCGGGGAATGTGTGCATACGCGATGGAAAGATAGTCTGGATGGATATGGGCATGATGGGCAGGCTTTCCGAGCGCGATAAAAAGCAGATAAGCAATGCGGTATATGGTATAGCACTGAATGATATCGGAATGATAGAGGATGCTGTTCTTGCTATTGGGGATTTCAGGGGTGAGCCTGACAGTGCCAGACTGTACAAGGATATAAAGACTCTTATAGGTAAATACGGCAGTCTCGATATGGGACAGATCGATGTAGCTGTGTTTCTGCAGGAGATCATGGATGTCATGAAAAACAATAAAGTTGCCATGCCGCACGGTTTTACGATGCTTGCCAGAGGACTTACCCAGATGGAGGGAGTGCTGGCAGACATAGCACCGGATATCAATATGGCGGAGATTGCAGCAGCACGCCTTAAACAGGATGTGGTTCACAATTTTGATCTGAAGGGTGAGCTGAAAAATGCCGGTAAAACGGTTTACAAATCAGCTCACAGGATGGTGGAGCTGCCACAGCAGCTTTCAAAGATATTGGAGGAGTATCAGAGAGGACAGACGCGCATCAATCTTGATATGCATGCTTCGGATGAGCTTTCGCGTCTTTTGCACAGACTTGTAAGAAATATAGTGATGGGACTGTGGGTAATGGCACTTCTCATAAGCTCAAGTATCGTGTGTACCACAGATATGAAGCCCAAGATACTGGGGATTCCGGCACTGGGCGTTATGGGGTATCTTTTCGCATGCATTATAGTATTGTATACAATAGTAAAGCATTTTATATCACACAAGTGAAAAAACAGGACTTTAAGATCGATAAGATCTAAAGTCCTGTTTTTTAGAATTTAATTTATTCTATTTACTTGGATGATTTTTTACTCTTTGCTTTTTTGGCTGACTCATCAAGATGGTATTTCTCCTGATACATAGTGAACTGTCCTACGAATGCAGGCTCATGTCCGGCCTTTAACTCATTGAGATAATCATGTGTCTCAAAGGATGAGTTGTTTGTCTGGATCAGACATACAGCGATGTTTGAGCAGTGATCTGAGGCTCTCTCACAGTTTGTTATGTAATCTGTAAGGAAAACTCCGAGTCTGCTGTCGCATTTGCCTTTTTGCAGACGGTCGATATGGTGATTTCTGATCTCTTTTGTGAGGTCATCGATTACCTGCTCGAGCGGCTCAACCTTTACAGCTTCTGCCTCACTGTTTTTGCTGAAAGCATCAACTGTGATGACAAGGATCTCACGAAGAGCATTGTTTAAAACAGTAAGCTCTTTTCTTGCTGATTTTGAAAAATCAAGGTTGTTGTCAGATATCTGCTTGGCAAGCTTAGCCATATTTATTGCGTGATCTCCGATTCTCTCGAAATCGTTGATCGCATGAAGCATCTTGGAAATCTCATTGCTGCCGTCCTCTGATATATCCTTGCCGGATAAGTGGATGAGGAAGGTGTCGAGCTGATCCTCTAAGTAGTCGAGTCTTTCTTCCATAGTCTCGATCTCGTTAAATCCCTCTGAAGAGTAATTGTCGAAAAGATCAAGAGCTTTGTGGAAGCTGTCTTTTGCAAGCTCTGCCATCTCGTTTGTTTTTTCGAGACATTCCTGAACTGCAAGACCCGGTGAAAGTAAAAGTCTCTCATCGAGGACAACCTGACCGTCAGTTTTGTCATTGGTAACAAGCTTCTTGGCAATTTTTACGAGCACGTTGCTGAATGGCAGCAGTATGATCGTTGTCACAATGTTAAATACAGAGTGGAAAGCTGCGATCATAACAGGTGAAATGCTCTCGTCAAATACCACAAGTCCTGCTGCATAGCGAAGTATACAGTAGAGTACGAGTCCGATTATAGTACCGAACAGGTTGAAGCTTATGTGGATGATGGATACACGCTTGGCATTTTTGTTTACACCGATCGATGAAAGCAGAACCGTCACACATGTACCGATGTTCTGACCCATGATGATAGGGATTGCCATTCCGTAGGAAATGGTACCTGTCATGGCAAGAGCCTGTAACACACCGACTGACGCTGCTGATGACTGAATGACTCCCGTAAATACCGCACCGATAAGCACTCCGAGGAATGGATTATTGAATGTAGTCAGAAGTCCTGTAAATTCAGGCATATCTGCAAGTGGTGAAACCGCACCGCTCATGAGCTGCATACCATACATGAGTACGGCAAAGCCTGCCATGATTATACCTACATCCTTGTGCTTTTCCTTCTTGCTTCCCATGATCATGATCACACCGATAAGTGCGATGATCGGGGAGAAGTTCTCAGGCTTTAACATTGAGATGAAGAAATTGTCACTCTCAATACCTGAAAGGCTTAGGATCCATGCGGTGAGCGTAGTTCCGATGTTGGAACCCATGATGACACCAACAGTCTGGGCAAGTTCCATGATGCCGGAGTTTACAAGTCCAACAAGCATAACAGTAAGTGCGGATGAGGATTGGATCGCAATAGTGATTACTGCTCCAAAGAACAAGCTTTTAATCGGGTTTGAAGTCATCTCCTTAAGGATCTTCTGGAGATTACCACCCGCCAGCTTTTCGAGACTGCCCGACATTACATGCATTCCGAAAAGGAAAAAGGCAAGTCCGCCGCATAACTGCAATATAGAGTAAATATTCATGTTTACCTCCGTTTGTAAAATAATTTGCTTTACTATTTGCTCCAGTTATACATATTTAGTTTACACAAAACACATAAAGCATAACATAGATTTTACATTTCTTCAATATAAATATATGTTCGATAGGATTGCTGAAAACTTGTGAATGTTTTTATATATTTTCGTTTTCTTTTGTTTACTTTTTGGAAGAAACGTTGTAAAATAGAAAAAAACGGGTGGAGGTTTATTATGTTAGACGCAAAACAGACTATTGAGAGTGGTAAAGCAGTACTTGGAATAGAGTTTGGTTCTACAAGGATCAAGGCGGTACTGATCGGAGAGGATCATACACCTATAGCCACAGGTGCCCATGACTGGGAAAACCAGCTTGTAGACGGTATATGGACATACAGCCTGGATATGATCTGGGAAGGAATTCAGGACTGCTACACAAAGATGACAGAGGATGCAAAGGACAAGTACGGAGTTAGCATCACAAAGCTTGCTGCAATCGGTATTTCAGGAATGATGCACGGATATCTTCCATTTGATAAAGAGGATAACCTGCTCGTACCATTCCGTACCTGGAGAAATACAATAACAGGCGAGGCAGCAGCAGAGCTTACAGAGGTGCTCGGATTTAATATCCCACAGAGATGGAGCATTGCACATCTGTATCAGGCAATATTAAATAAAGAAGAACATGTATCAAAGGTCGATTATTTTACCACACTTGCAGGCTATATTCACTGGCAGCTTACAGGCGAAAAGGTCATGGGAGTAGGTGAGGCATCCGGAATGTTCCCTATCGACTCACAGACTAGAAATTATGACGCAGTAATGCTCGACAAATTTGCAGAGCTTCCAAAGGTAAAGGAATATCCATGGAATATAAAGGATATTCTTCCAAAAGTACTCGTGGCAGGAGAAAATGCAGGTACACTTACAGCGGAGGGAGCTAAAAAGCTTGATGTAAGCGGAAAGCTTGAGAGTGGTATACCGCTTGCACCACCTGAGGGAGATGCAGGAACAGGAATGGTAGCTACAAACTCAGTTGCAGTCCGCACTGGAAACGTATCGGCGGGAACATCTGTATTTGCCATGGTAGTACTTGAAAATGCATTAAAAGCTGTACATGAGGAGCTTGACATGGTCACAACACCATCAGGAGATGCTGTTGCCATGGTACACTGCAACAACTGCACATCAGATCTCAATGCGTGGGTTGGTCTTTTTAAAGAGTTTTCAGAGATGTTTGGCATGGACCTCGATATGAATGATATATATGGAAAGCTTTACAACAATGCCATGACAGCAGACAAGGACTGCGGTGGACTTGTAGCTTTCAACCTTTTCTCAGGAGAGCCTGTTATCGGGCTTAATGAGGGACGTCCTATGTTTGCAAGAAAACCTGATGCAAAGATGAACCTTGCAAATTTTATGAGATCACATCTCTATGCAAGCCTTGCAACACTTAAGATTGGCTGCGATATCCTTTTCAAAGAGGAGAAAGTAAAGGTTGATACACTTTACGGACACGGTGGTCTGTTCAAGACAAAGGGTGTAGGTCAGAGCATACTTGCAGCAGCCATGGATGCACCTGTTGCCGTAATGGAGACAGCAGGAGAAGGCGGACCATGGGGCATGGCAGTGCTTGCCGCATATATGGTAAATAAAGCAGACGGAGAGGCTCTCGAGGATTATCTGGCAGACAAGGTATTCCACGGAGAAAAGGGTGTTGTAATGCAGCCTGATCCTGAGGATGTTAAGGGCTTTGACGAGTACATAGAGACTTACAAGGCTGCGATCGAAGCAGAGAGTGCGATGGTCAAAGCACTTCCGTTATAATGATTTTGGTATCGGATTATTTAGCATATCATTACAAATATCAGAAAGGACTATAAAATGCTTGAAGAATTAAAAAAACAGGTATACGAAGCAAATATGGAGCTTCCTAAAAGAGGACTTATCACATATACATGGGGAAACGTCAGTGGAATAGACAGGGAGACAGGCTATTTTGTCATCAAGCCAAGTGGTGTCGATTATGATGCACTTTCACCTGATGATATGGTAGTAATGGATCTTGAGGGCAATAAGATCGAGGGCAGATACAAGCCATCATCAGACACGGCCACACATCTTGAGCTTTACAAGAAATACCCTGAGATCGGTGGCGTTGTACATACACATTCTCCTGAGGCTGTTGCGTGGGCGCAGGCAGGCAGGGATATCCCGCTTTACGGCACTACACATGCAGATTATTTCCTCGGCTCTATCCCATGTGCCAGAAATCTTACCACAGAGGAGATCAACGAGGCATATGAGAAAAACACAGGTCTTGTCATAATAGAGACTTTTGAGGAGAGAAAGATCAATCCTATGTATACACCGGCAGTGCTCTGTCAGAACCATGGACCGTTTACATGGGGCAAGGATGCAGCAGAGGCAGTACACAATGCAGTGGTACTCGAGGAGGTAGCAAAGATGGCCAGAAATACAGAGGCTATCAATCCGAATGTAAAGCCTGCTCCTGACAATATCAAACAGAAGCATTTCTACCGCAAACATGGTGAGAATGCATATTACGGACAGGATTAAAGTAAAAACGTATTTAATAAATTCCGGACATCATCTGAGGTTGATGTCTGGGATTTTTTGCATGTGTCAAAGTTTACATAAGATAGAAAATGTGCTAAATTTTTATTACTGAAATAAAAAGGTGGTATTTAACATGATACTGGCAATAGAAGTGATACTCTGCTGTGTACTTTTCGGTGCATACAGGATGCTTCGCATTAAAAAAGATCCGGCTTACAAGATTAGTAATATGCCGGAATGCCTTCAGAAAAAAGTCATGCATATGAGAGGGTTCAGGGAAAGAAATATCCATATCATGACAGATTGGGAGAAATTCGTAAAAAAGCTCCCGTTTATATTTCTGTGGACGATAGCACTTGTGATACTTACATCCATTGCAGGAGCAAAGAGCTTTTCAACAGGATTTGTTTTTTCGCTTGTCATATGGATCATGGTGGTGCTGTTTCTGGAACTGGTCGTGTACTGCGGCTGGTATGCGCACACTCCGAAGGTGTGGGTGCCAAAGACAGAGGATATGGCTTCGCGCACTTATAAAAATTATCTGCATTACATAGGCATGATCCCACAGCGCGTGCTTGTGGGAATAGTGGTTGCGATAATCGTAGGAATGATAGTTGATGTTATCCCAAGACTTGACAACAGCAATTATTCTCCGACCTACACGGAGATTGAGGATACTTTAAAATCAGCATGTAAAAATTACAATATCCCCGGTATGTCTGTAGAGGTGGTAGACGCTGAGGGTATACTTTTTTCCAATACATATGGGGATTGTGACAATATCGATACACCGTTTGTCACAGGCTCTCTCAGTAAATCCTTTACTGCGGCATGTATCATGAAGCTCTATGAGGGAGGCCATCTGAATATCGACAGCCCGATAAGCCCGTATATTGAGGCTTCCGAGGTGTTTAAGACACCAAAGGATGCCAATAAGATCACGATAAGACAGCTTTTAAACCATACCAGCGGTCTTGGTGTATATCAGCATATCGGCAATGCAAAGATAGTAAACAAAAACGGAGAGTATACATACGCGAATATAAACTATGATATTCTCGGCATGATTGTGGAGAATGTATCAGGTGTAAGCTACAATGAATATCTGACGGAAAACATCTTTAAGCCTCTCGGTATGAGCCACAGCAGTGCAAGCTATGAGACTTCCGTAAAAAACGGACTTATAAACGGACACAACAATTACTTCGGTATTTCGGTGGAAAGTGATGTGAAATATCCGCTCAGCGATTCGTGGTCTACAGTTGCGTCGGGATATGTGACTTCAAGTGCCTCTGATATGGGAAAATATCTGCAAATGTACTTAAGGGGCGGATACGGAGTGCTTTCTGAAAAGAGCATCAGCACTATTCTTAGAAGCGGAGTGCAGATGGATGATAACGGTGATTACAGCTACGGCATGGGCTGGGTATATTGTGATAAATATGTTGAGCCTGTATACAATCACACCGGACTGGTGGAAAATTATATTTCAAATATGTATCTTCTGCCTGAAAGCGGCATAGGAGTTGTCTTTCTGGCAAATACCAATGACTATATGGTCACAAACCAGCTCATGGATAAGGTGACTGCAAAAGTCATGATGACGCTTATGGGTTATGCCACGGATGAGCTTGATCCGAATGATTATACGGATGCGCATCTGTTTTATGATCTTATTTATGCTGCAATCATAGGAATTGCAGTGATGGAGATCATCAAATCGAGAAAATGGCAGGTAAAAAGTGAGGGAAATATCACGATAAATATTTTCATGCATATGTTTTTACCGGCAGGAATAGTTATCGCACCGCTTGTGGCGGGGATACCGTACTGGGTAATAAAGGATTATGTGCCTGATTTGTTTATCGTAGGATGCATAAGTGTTGTGCTTCTTGTAACAGGTGGTGTATTAAAATTAAAGAACCGCAGAAACGCGGGATAAAGGCTATAAAATAAGCGGCTACTGAAGAATGTAGCCGCTTACTTTTTTAAGAAGATCTGTATCGTCACCGCCATAGCATATACCAAAGGTACATGAATCATATAATCCTGAATCCTTAAGCCAACTGTTGGTAGCAGCGGAAAGCCTGATGCCGACAGGGATTTTTTCACCTGATTCGGATGTCATGTATGTAAGTGAAGCAGTGTATTTTTCTATAGTTTCATCATCCAGATAATCCCTTAAGTCACAGAAAGAGTCACTTTCGGAATAATGGTCGAAGGTTTCATCATCCATGAAACATATATTGTAATCGTGTGCACTGAAATGAGCTGCCAGAACAGCCATGTTCTGATAATCAAGACCATTGCTGTCGAGGCTGATGTTTATATTGGTGTTGACGGATATTTCGTTTTTGGAGATATCGTAACCGCTACTTTTTAGTACATCACCAAAAAGCGAATCACCGTCAGTATCTGCGCCACCTGAGGCATTCACGCACACCACGCTGAGTGCGGTGTTTTTCTGTGAAGTGATATCGTGTACAAATGATGTGATAACTATAACGGCTATGATAACTGCTATTATCGGGATTTTGTAGTAGTCCCATATATATTGCAATTTCTGTCCGGAATTTAATTCTTTAAAAGGTGTCTTTTGTTCCATGTGAGTTTGTTCTCCTTTTGGGAAAATGTGAAAATATCTGCACTTTGACCATGCCTATATATTATAAGATATAATAATAGTCTTTTCCAATAAATTATCTATAAAATTATTGTAACGTGGTTATATGGTATTTATAAAACCATAGTTAACAAAATAGTTACTACTTTTTCTTTTGGAATTGGTGTGGTATAATGAGCGAAGCAACGAGCAGTGCCAAAATAGTGCGGTCGTAAAAATGACTGCTTGCAGGCAATTTTTGCGATCGTACTGTTTTGATAGGGCGACTGCCCGTACATTCAGGGAAATCGTAGATTTTCCTGAATGGCACTGCGAGTACGAATAGTACGAATAGTGCAAAGAGTACCAATATGAATGCGAGCAAGCGACAAAGGAGAATATTATGAAAGCAAGTCACAGAAAGGATGTCATTATTGCCAGACTGATTTTTGCGGCAATATGTATTTTTATAATTGCAGGAATAACAGCTATAGTAGTCACTATCACTTCAAGGAACTCAAAGAAAAAGGCTGAGGCAGACAATCAGCAGAGTGTGGCGGCAAGTGAGAGTGAGACATCGGCTGATACAGAGATAGGAACTATATATATTCCGGAGTCTACGACTCAGCAGACTGAGGATACCGTTACATACGTAACCACTACAAACAGTGTAAATATGCGTGAGAAACCTGACAAAAACGCAACTATCATCACGGTTATCTCACCAGATGTAAAGCTTGAGTATTTATCAGAGGACAATGGCTGGACAGAGGTAAAATTCCAGGGACAGACAGGATATGTAAGCTCTGATTACGTAAAGTCATCACTGCAGGATGATACTTCCGGTGATGGTGCTGCAAATGACGGCACAACAGACAGCGGCAATGCCGACAGCAACACTACAAAAGCAGATACCGCAGGCAGTGTGACAGCAGGAGTAAGCTCTGCACTTATGATGATTCAGGGCAGAATGTAAAACAACTATTTATGAGGTATATATAAATGACAGGAATTATCTGGGCGTGTGCCGCCACACTTCTGGTGGCACTTGCTCCTATTTTGGCAAAAGCAGGAACGAAGAAGACAGACCCGGCATTATCAGGAAGTATTTCGGGAATAGTTTTTTGCTTAGTGATATTTTTTTATGCGAGAAATCAGATAACAGGAAGTAATTATGGTGTAATAGGGCAGAATGGATGGATATTTATTCTTTTGGCGGGCATTGCAACAGGACTTTTTGGTATCTGTTTTTTTAAGTCCATACATGAGGGCGATGCTTCGGGAGTGGTTTCCATAGTAAAATGCAGCTATATAATCATACTCATTGCAGGTGTGTTCCTTTTTCATGCGAACATGGTCACAGGGGATTATATAGTTATAGCACTGATGGTCATAGGTGCGACTGTTATCAACATAAACAGTTCGGGCATTCCGTTTGCGCTTTTAGCGGCTGTGTGCGCAGCCTGCGCATCCATACTCATATCGTACAGCGGCACATCCCTTGGAAAGAGCGTTACGGCATTTTTATGTGTGCTTATAGGTTCTGTAGTACTTGTTATCTTTACAATCGCTACCGGAGGCATGAAAAAGATCAGATCCATGTCGTTTGTGGATGGAATCTGCCTTATACTGGCAGGGATCGCATATCCGGTGGCATATGATTTCTACGGCAGGGCAACAGTGCTTGCAGGAAGCTATGCGACATACATATTCAATGTAGCTATTCTTGTGCTTATGATCTGTGCAAGTGTTGTACTGAAAGAAAAAATATCAGGCAAAAAGATTATTGGAGCCATTATTTTTATCGCGGCATTATTTTTCATGAAGTAATCGTGCAACATATGACCGGAAAAAGCATATAATAATAAAAAACGAGGTTTGTCATGTTGCCTTTTTATAAAACATTTCCATTTACGGATTATTATAAGAATGAGGATGAATATGAAAAAGACCTGGTTATGATGAAAAGTCTGTATCCAAAGGACACGGCAATGATCCAGTCAGCGGTTGAGAGGCGATGCAATGAGCTTGAATATGAGGGCAGCTGGATATATGACGAGGTGCCGGACAGACAGCTTATGATGCTTGAGTCAGACAGGATAGCGGCATCGTTTGTAAGCCAGCAGAGCAGTAAATGCCTGATATGCAGCATAGTGGGACTACTTTTTGACAGTGAAATATGCAGACGCAGAAGCAGATACAGACGATACAGCAGATTCTGGTAATATTATACATTTTGATAGGATAGGATTTATGGGTAAGAAACTGATAAAACCGATAGTACTGATCGTAGTATTTATCGCGGCAATAATTACATTTTGCATAACAACTAATAAGGGAAACAGAGACATGACCACGAGCATGTCGGATGCTTCCCTGCCTGTTATGTATTTCAATAATAATGGAATAAAGATAAACGAGCTTCACGGCTACACAAAGGAAATGAATGCTGCACAGATGAGGGATTCGATAGTACCGATCGATGACAGCAGGAAAATGTCTATAACTGTTTCTACCTACGGAAAAGCGGTGGATAACATATCCTACAAGATAAGAAGTATTGACGGCAGCAGGCTTGTGGCAGATGATGAGGTGTCAGATTTTTCCAATAAGGACAATACGATTTTGGCTGATGTGAGCGTGCCGAACGTTCTGACTGCCGATGAAGAGTATCTTATGGTGTTTACGATCACAAGCGGTAATGAAGATATATATTATTACAGCAGGATAATGCAGACTGACGGAGACCAGATATCGCAGATACTTGATTTTGCAAAGAAATTCCATGATGAGACATTTGCAGAGGACGGATCTTCATATTTTCCGACATATATGGATGCCACAACAGGTGATCGGACTACACTTGATTATGTGGATCTTACATCTACGGTAAGCCAGATGACCTGGGGCAGCCTCGGCGCCACACAGTATTCTGATCCAAGTATCTCATTTAAGGAAATAAATGATTCTTATGATGTGGTTACTATTGATTATGTCATGAGCAATGTAAATGATGCCGGACAGACAGAATACTATAATGTAAGAGAATATTTCAGGCTGAGACTTACATCAAGCAGGATGTATGTGCTCAATTACGAGAGAACAACAAACCAGATATTTAACAGCGAAAATACATTTTTATCAGATGCTGGAAATATACTTCTTGGAATAAGAAATTCTGATGTGGAATACAAGACCAATGAGGCAGGAAACGTTATAAGTTTTGTTCAGGAAGGTGATCTGTATTCTTATGATATCAACAACAGCGAGATAATAAAGGTATTCAGTTTTAGAGGAATAGAGGGCATAGATGCCAGAGAAAACTGGAATCATCACGACATAAAGATTGTAAGAGTAGACGAGGCCGGAAGCATCGATTTCGTGGTCTACGGCTACATGAACAGAGGTGACCATGAGGGCGAGGTCGGAACGGCAGTTTATCATTATGACGGTTTGGCGCATACACTCGAGGAGGATGCGTTCATACCATCGACCTCCTCATATGAGGTGCTCAAGGCAGAGATGGGTAAAATGCTGTATCTGAATGAGAAAAATGAGCTTTATCTTATGATGGAACAGAGCCTTTACAAAATAGATTTAAACACCCTGAAAACGGAAAAAGTGGTGGAAAATCTGATAGCAGGCTGTTACGCAGCGTCTGACAGCAACCAGTATTTTTCATGGGTAGATCCTGACAGCCAGTATTCGAGCACAACTCTTAAAGTGATGAACCTTAAAAACGGTAAAACCTTTGAGATAAAAAAAGGTGACGATCAGTATCTGCGTCCACTTGGATTTATAGGTGAAGATTTCATTTACGGACAGGCAAATGCCGCTGATGTGGTATCTGATGCCGCAGGAAATACAACATTTCCTATGCACAGCCTTGTTATAATGAATACATCGGATCAGTCCGAATTAAAGACTTATACACCGTCAGGCGGATATGTTGAGAAGATATCGGTTGAGAATTATACGATAACGGTTGACCTTATCGCGGCAAACAACGGAGTGTATGCAGAAATCGGACAGGATTCCATCATGAACCGTGAAGCCGATTCTGAACAGAAGGTAGCACTCGAACAGAGCCAGTCAGATACAAAGCTTGCGACCTGGGTCATAAAAGCGGCAAATGCAAAGAAAACAGATAAGATAAAACAGCTTGCGGCACAGCCTACTATAAGTTCACATGATACAACGGCAAAGCTTGAGTTAGGAGAGGATCTTGAGCGCTTTTATGTGTATGCAAAGGGTGAAGTCACAATGGCTACAGACAATATTTCAGATGCCATCGTGCAGGCGAATGACAATATGGGTGTAGTTATAGATTCTAACCAGCAGTATATATGGATGAGAGCGCGTAAAACGGCTGTAAATGCATTTTCGAATATAGCACCGAATGAGACTGACAAGGATGCTGATTCCGTTGTTAAATCGGTGAGTGCAATGCTTGGATACAATGATGTTACCGTAAGTGTTTCCGAGCTTATCAATTCGGGAAGCAGTGCGGTGGATTTGCTTAAGAATAATCTGTCGGATAAAGTGGTTTTAGATCTGCAGGGAGTATCTTCTGAGGAGATAATATTTTATGTTAGCCAGGGCAATCCAGTGTTTGCTATGACAGGAAGTTCAAGTGCCGTGCTTGTGACAGGATATTCTTCAACAGGAACTTTGTATATATACAATCCTGATACAGGCGCAACCGATGCGATGAGTTATGAAAATGCTGATGCCATGTTCTACAATGGAGGATTGCATTTTATCACATACATGGCAAAATAATGTGAAAAGCATTGTTAAAGTGCTGTTTTTATGGGGTGAAAACCGCATACCTTAGTGAATGTTTAACAGAAATGTCCTTAAGCATTGAAAACATTTTGCAATTGAGATATATTAATTAAGTATGAAATAGGTTTAATACTTGATAGTTTAAGGAGAACGTATGAGTAAGAAGAGTATTGTCGTATCAAAAGTTTCTGAGGGCCATGACAATCCGATCGCTGAGCTTGTTCAGGTGGCATGCAAGTTCGACAGTGAGATAACATTGGAAAGTGATAACCGCAGAATAAATGCCAAGAGCATTATGGGCATTATGGCATTTAATCCTTCAGACGGAATGTCTGTGGATATCATCACAAAGGGTGATGACGAGCAGGAAGCATTAGTTGCAATTGAAAAATTTTTAGTGTGTGAATAATCAAGCATGAGGAGGAAATCTAAGATGAAGAAGTATTCTAAGGCAAAGGCTGTAAAGCCGGAGACAGTAAAGGCAGAGGCTGTAAAAGCTGAGGAAGTAAAACCAGAGGTTAAAGCTGAGGCAAAGCCTGAGGCAAAAACAGATGTGAAAGCAGAAGTAAAAGCTGAGGTAGAGAAAGTTGCTGAAAAGACTGTTGAGAAAGCAGCAGAGGTAAAGGATACAGTTAAAAAGACTGCTGAGAAGGCTACTAAAGCTGCAAAGACAACAAAGGCTGTAAAGGCTGCTAAAAAAGAGCCTGTTAAGCCGGAGATCATCGTTCAGTTCCAGAACAATGAGGTTGACACAGCGCAGATTGAAGAGCGTGTAAAGGCACAGTTCGTAGCTGAGGGACATCAGGCAGGACGTATCAAAAAGCTCAACATCTATATCAAGCCTGAAGAGTATTCTGCATACTATGTCATCAACGACAAATTTTCTGGTCGTGTAGATTTATTCTAAACAAATTTTATCAAGGGAATACATATAAGAAGGACGCGCATCGTTATGGTGCGCGTCCTTTTTGACCTATGGGAAATTTAATATGTAATGCTTATTTTAAGGCATGAAAAAAGCGGGTGATGGGAATCGAACCCACGTATCCAGCTTGGAAGGCTGGTGTTCTACCATTGAACTACACCCGCATGTATCATATATTAAATTAGTTGTTATAGTGCCCAGTTCCGGAATCGAACCAGAGACACACGGATTTTCAGTCCGTTGCTCTACCAACTGAGCTAACTGGGCCGGTTACCAACAACAAAACATATGATACAGGAAAACCTCTTTTGTGTCAAGAGAAAATATGAAATTTTTTTGGCGATTTTTTGATTAATCATAAATGAGGGGCAAAAAACCTTTTGACCCTCATATCATTATATGTGCTATACAATAAATTATTGTAAGATTACAACCCTGCCTTGCAGAGGCACTTTAAATGGGTTGTAATCACTGCTGGTCACACTATTGTGTAATTAGAGGCAGTATATCCTCTGTGTAGCAGCGCAGCACTTCTCCTACGCTCCAGGCTTGTGCATAGCAGCCGCGGCCGTTGTGAGGGGCATCACCGTCAAATATCTCGCATATAGAGCCGATACAGTTCTCATACAGATGGGCTTTCACAGGAGCGATCAGCTCAAGAGCCTTATTTGCAGTTTCGGCAGTACGCCCGTTTGTCTTTACATATGCGCTGATAAAAGCACCGAGCAAAAATCCCCAGGCTGTACCCTGATGATATGCGTGGTCACGTTTTGAAAGAGAGCCGATATATATCGGATGATAATCTTTATGGTCGGGATCGAGCGAGCGCAGTCCACATCCCACATAGAGTTTTTCCATAACAATCTTTACAACTGCACATTCGCGCTCATGGCTTAACATGGTAAATGGCAGGCTGACGGCATATATCTGGTTTGGACGGATGGTTTCGTCATCCTCATCTACTACATCAAGCAGACAGCCGGTTTTATCATTCCAGAAGCGTTCGTTAAAGGAGATTTTTACTTTGTCTGCAAGCTTTTTGTAACTGTTGTCATGTTCACCGAACTTGTCAGAGAGCATATCCATTGTGCAAAGTGCATTGTACCAGAGAGCATTTATC
The DNA here is from genome assembly GCA_963586665.1 of Acutalibacteraceae bacterium. GTDB lineage: Bacteria > Bacillota > Clostridia > Lachnospirales > Lachnospiraceae > Roseburia. Next base: position 13,688 of record CAVABC010000019.1, on the reverse strand, counting down.
TCTACAGGCTTGCCGTGGCGTGGTGTGGCAACCCAGTCACCGACACGCACATCCATCCAGGTTACCTGATCGAGTCCGCTGCCGGCATGGATGAGTCCGTCAGTATCCATATATATAGAAAAATCAGTTCCTTTTTTGTAGGTATTTATTATATCCTTTAAGACAGGATATATTTCCTGCTGTATAAAATCGAAGCTTTCAGGTGTGTTTACATACTCAAGGTATTTGTACACCGCATAAAAATACCACAGAGAGGCATCTACAGTGTTGTAGAGAGGCTCCAGACCGCTGTCCGGGAACATGTTAGGGATAAGCCCATCCCTGCAGTATTTGGCAAAGGTAAGCAGTATATCGTGCGCATCATCATAGCGTCCGGTACACAGGGTAAGTCCTGTGTAGGAGATCATGGTGTCGCGTCCCCAGTCGGTAAACCACGGAAGTCCTGCAAGTATGGTGCGGTAGCCGGTAGACTCGCGGTAGGCGATAAACTGGTTTGCGGCAACAGTCAGTTCCTTTGCAAAATCATCCTTGAAGCCGCTTTGACGGATAAGCTCATCGGTGTATTTAAGCTGTGCGTTTACAATATCAAAAGCGGCATCACTATTGCATAAATTATCAGCAGTCGATATGTTTTCAGTCATATCGGTGTTATCGACAGGCACGATATCACATAGAATGGAAAAATGCATTGTAGAATGTGCAGGGATATCGATAATCACATCATATGGACAGAATACGCTGTCAAGTCCGGGTACTTCGTTGTCCACCTCTGTCTGAGCCTCAAGATCAGTGACATATTTCTGCTCACGAGGCACGAGTTTTCCACCTGAAAAAGCAATCCTGATACAGTGGTCATTTTTTGATGCAGGAATGAGGGTGAAACCGTGCGCATATTTATTTACTGTAAAATCGAGTGTATCTACAGTCGAGCTTTCGGAGTGCTCCCTGAAATTCATAAAAGGAGTGATGGAAAGCTGTGCTGCATCCCCGTTATTTTCGATTGAATAAGCCACGGCAGACAGGTTCTTCCCTTGTGCTAAGGCTATATGTTTTTCTAAGGTGATATCGCCTGCGTGGTATGTAAAACATACAGTTCCGTCATATGTAAAGTCTGTAAGATAGTCAATTCCGTCAGAGTGTTTTCCGCCCTTAAACTGGTCGGTAGACAGATCGTATACGTTGTCTTTGCGGAGCAGTTTTTCTGTGGTTTTGGAAAAGCACACATATCTCATGACGGGTGCGTGAAGGCTGGCAATCAGGTATCCCTGATGTATACGGCTTATCGCGCCTGTTACGGAGCCGCCCGCGTAACCTCCGAGTCCGTTGGTAAGAACCCATTCTTTTCTTATGTTATTTTCAAAATCGTTTGGCTGTTTTATGTCAAATCGCATTATTACCTCCGAAAAATTACTAAAGATTTTATAATATTTTAATCTATAACTCTGAAAAAATCTATACGAAAACACTAAAATCTGTTATTATAATAAGGATATCATTTATGCAAAGGAGAATTATAAATGGAAGTATTTACATTAGTACAGCGCAAGAAATCACCTGCCATGATTTTTGTGTCATGGATTTTTGCAGCATTGGCAGTTGTAAGTTTTCTTCTGGTATGCCAGGGGGTAGCACTTGGATTTCTTATCGCGGTAGCGTTCGGTTTTATCTCTTATTTCATTTTCATGGGACAGAATGTAGAGTATGAGTACTCTTATTTTGACGGTGAGCTGAGATTTGCAAAGATCAAAAATAAGAGCCGCAGAAAAAATCTTGCTACATACAGCATGGAGTCAGTTGTTACGATCGCTCCTGCCGGAGACAGAAGTGTATACAATTACGAGAATGGTGGAGAGCTTAAGACTGTAGATTATTCATCAGGCTTAAAGGACGTTCCTTACTATGATATAGTCATAAAATCACCTGATGCAAATGTCCTTATAAAAGCAGAGCTTGATGACAAGTTTGTAACAGAAGTTGAGAAAAAGTATAGATCAAAGGTTAAAAGAAGAGAGGAGTAATTACTCCTCTCCTTCTAAATGGTACATTTTTGATTTTGAATTGCCAGGGTTTGCACCGTTTGAATAGCCTTTGTTGCCGTTTATCAGACGCAGGCATTTAGGGCACAGTGTTCCAAATGATACAGGAGCACCACAGCGCTGACAGTGCATCCCAGAAATCTTAGAGGATATATCGGTGGTCTTGTATTCTATACGACCGTCCTTTATCCAGGCTTTTACCTGACGCAGAGGGATATTGAAATGCTCCGCAACTTCATATTCAGTAACATCATGTGTGCGGATGAATTCTTTTACTTCGCGAAAAAGTGCCATGTCCAGGCAGCGTGGACAAAGGGTACCTTTATAGTCGAAAGGTAAGGTCTTTTTGCAGCTTTCACATACTTTTATGTTGTTAAAAAGATTTTGGGAATTTTCCATTATGATGCCCCCTCGTAAGTTTGACTCTATTTATTATATCATAACTATTTCTAGAAAGGAAGTGTGGTCTGATGCCGATAGCGGTTTTTGATTCAGGGGTTGGAGGAATAAGTGTCCTCAAAAATCTGGTAGAGATTATGCCACATGAAGATTTTATATATTACGGAGATTCGGCTAACGCGCCATATGGCACAAAGACGCTCGAAGAGGTAAGAAAGCTTACTTGTGAGCATGCCAAAAATCTCCTCATAGACCAGAAAGCGAAAGGGCTTGTGGTAGCGTGTAATACCGCCACAAGCGCAGCAGTGCGTATATTGCGTGAGAAATACCCTGATATCCCCATTGTAGGCATAGAACCTGCGGTAAAACCGGCAGTGCTCTTTAAGGAACAGCCCAGAGTGCTTGTCATGGCAACACCTATGACTATCCGCGAGGAAAAATTTAAAAAGCTCATGGATAAATACAGCTCACAGGGGCAGATAATACCGCTGCCGTGTCCGGGACTTATGAATTTTGTGGAGCGCGGTGATCTCTATGGAGATGATGTGAAGCAGTACCTCGAAGAGCTTTTATATGAATACACTCACAATGAGGTTGATGCGGTAGTCTTAGGATGTACGCATTATCCGTTTGTAAAAAAATTAATTCAGGAAGTGCTTGGTGAGAACGTGCGGGTTTTTGACGGAGGTCCGGGAACAGCCCGAGAGATGAAGCGCAGGCTTGCAGAAAAGGACTTGCTTGAAAAAGGCGATAAAACAGGCACTGTAGAGTTCCAGAACAGCCTTATGGGACAGGCGCATGAGGACAAGATAACGCTCTGTGAGACACTTTTCAACAAAGAAATTTAGAAAATATGTACTGAATGTTACAAATCTAAAAAAAGTATAAAATATTAAAAAATATTTTAGAAAAACTTTTTAAAATGTACATTTTTAGTACATATTTACCACATATATTATTTATTGTAAAAGGAAGAAATGCCTTTTACATTATTCCCTTTTTATTAATAAACATTTTCATAACTAAACTCCTCGAGAAAGGATCGGGTTGTTACCAAAGGTAACATCACGGTCCTTTCTCATTTGTGTGAAAAGAAATGTGGCAAAAGTTATCTTGCGATAGGACATTTATTTTGATATATTTTACAGTAAAGTAACTGAATGATGTTATTGTTTATACTATACACCGTGGCACATAGTCTGATAGTGTAATTGCAAGCTGGCATCTGAACAGTAACTAAATATATTAAGAAAACTCAGATACAGGGGGATAAAATGAAGAAAGAATTTAAGGAAGCACTTGAGGCTTCACCGGTCATTGCCGCGATAAAAGATGATGAAGGCTTGCAGAAGTGCAAGGACAGCGACAGTCAGGTGATCTTTATATTGTATGGGGACATATGCAGCATTGCAGATACGGTGGATGAGATAAAAGCCTGTGGAAAGATTGCCATGGTACATATAGATCTGATAGCAGGTTTAAGCTCCAAAGAGATCGCGGTCGATTTTATAAAGAAATACACACATGCGGATGGCATTATCACGACAAAGCCTACACTTATAAAGAGGGCAAAGGAGCTTTCACTTTATACTATTTTACGTTTGTTTGTGATAGATTCGATGGCATATGAGAATATAGAAAAACAGATAAGGGCAGCAAAACCGGATATCATAGAGATACTGCCGGCTCTGATGCCCAAGGTTGTAAAGAAAATATGTAAACTTACCCAGACGCCTGTCATAGCGGGAGGTCTGGTCTCTGAAAAGGAGGATATCCTGGAGCTTCTGGATGCGGGAGTAACAAGCATATCCTCGACTAATCAGCAGATGTGGTTTGTGTGATGGAATCACACATTCTGTGTTGCAACTATATCTACGCCTGTTCCGGCGACATCTTTTACGAGGATGTCGCCTATTTTTACAGGTGCGGTAACGGTTGTTTCCTTAAGGTCGTTTATAACATCAAAGATCATGCTCTTTGGGATATCGCTCTTTGTCTTGCAAGATACAACAGGAGATGAGGCACCTGCTACGCGGACGGTTGTTGTCACGATCCTTGTAGGGGATGTTACCTCTTTTCTGGCATAAGCGTCTCCACGCGGACAGGTGTTGCCTGTTACTGAAATTATTTCTTTATCCTGCATGCTTACTGTGATGCTGCAGCCTAAAGGGCAGCCTATGCAGGTAAGGTTTACATTTTTTGTCTCGCTCATATCTATGCCTCCTCTATCTTTATGGTAATGCTGTCAAGGTCTGTGAAATTGCACAGGTCTTCTTTTTTGAGGATAACCTGCTCCATTTCACCCGGAGCCATGACAGGGCGTTTGCGCTTTGAGATAAGGGTATCGTTGTAATAGGTGCTTATGCAGAGGTTTTTAAATACCTCTCCCACGCGGAAACGGACTGTGAGAGTCTCATCCATAAGCTGTGGTTGTATAAACTGCGGAACTGTGTAGCGTACACCGGAAACTGCATTGATCGGAATAGTTTTCACTTCGCAGGAAGTGTCACTATCAATTTCATTTTTGATGTAGCTTGCAGCATTTTTTCCGGCAAGGGAAGCTTCCATGGATACATAATCTACAAGATCATGCACATGAAGGACGTTTCCGCAGGCGAAAATACCGTCTATATTGGTCTCAAGTCTGTCATTTACAACAGGGCCTGAGGTGACAGGAGAAAGCTCCACTCCGGCACTGCGGCTTAATTCATTTTCAGGCAGAAGTCCGCAGGAGAGCAGCAGTGTGTCACATTCATAGCGTATTTCAGTGCCCGGGATAGGCTTTCTGTCGGCACCTACCTTAGCTATTGTGACAGCCTCTACACGTTCTTTTCCCTCTATGTCAACAACTGTGTGGCTTAGCTTAAGAGGAATATCAAAGTCGTTTAAGCACTGTACGATATTTCGTTTCAGACCGCCAGAATAAGGCATAAGCTCTGCAACAACCTGAACCTTTGCGCCTTCGAGCGTCATACGTCTTGCCATTATAAGGCCGATATCACCGGAACCGAGAATCACTACCTTTTTGCCCGGCATATATCCCTCCATATTAACAAGACGCTGTGCTGTACCGGCTGAGTATATTCCAGCAGGTCTGTAACCCGGTATGTTTAGAGCACCGCGGCTTCTCTCGCGGCAGCCCATGGCAAGGATTATGGCTTTTGCCTCTATTTCAAAGACACCATCCTCACGGTTCATGGCGGTTACGATCTTTTTATCGGAAATATCCATGACCATTGTTCCAAGCTTGTATTTTATATCACGTTTGTATACTTCTTCCTCAAATCTTCCGGCATATTCAGGACCGGTCAGCTCTTCCTTAAAGGTGTGAAGTCCGAAACCGTTGTGTATACACTGGTTTAAGATGCCACCGAGACGGATATCACGCTCTATTATAAGTATGCTTTCTATTCCATTATCTTTTGCGCTTACGGCTGCGGCGAGTCCGGCAGGACCGCCGCCGACTATTACAAGATCATATTTTTTCATGGTCTATACCTCCCTGATTTCTTTGTTTTGTCCCACGATAAATGCAGAATTGCCACCGCATTTGGTGATCTCGTACATATCCAGTGGCACTTCGCGGCATAGGATTTCCATGGTACGCGGACTGCAGAAGCCTGACTGGCAGCGTCCCATTCCTGCACGGGTTCTACGCTTTACTGCATCGAGAGATCTGGCTCCGAGCGGTCGCTTTATTGCATCGATTATCTCGCCCTCAGTAATCATCTCACAGCGGCATATTATGTTGCCGTAGGCAGGATTTTGCTTTATCAGGGCATTTCTTTCTTCTATAGGCAGTGTATCAGGCTTTACGATGCCTTTTCGGTTTCCATTAAAGTCGGGATTGGCTGAAAATCCAAGTCTGTCAGCGACCATTTCTGCAAGCATTACACCGATTGCGGGAGCAGATGATAGTCCCGGGGACTCGATGCCGGCGGCATTGAAAAAGTATTCACAGTCCTCTGTTTCGCCTATGACAAAATCATTGCCATCCTCATGTGCTCTTAAACCTGCAAACGAGGTGATAACTTGACGGAATGGGATGTTTTTGACAGAACATGGCGCAGTTTTTGATACTGTCTCAAGTCCGTCTGCGGTAGTGTTTACCGCTTCTTTGTTGGAAACGTCAGTGGCTGTAGGTCCAACAAGCAGATTGCCGTGTACTGTAGGGGTAACGAGCACGCCTTTTCCCATTTTTCCCGGAAGCTGGAAAATCGTGTGGCTTACGTGGCTGCCTGCGGATTTGTCCATCAGCATATATTCACCTTTTCTTGCAGTGATGTGAAGCTTGTGGCTGCTTACCATGTTGTTTAAGACATCAGCATACACACCGGCAGCGTTTATAATGGCTTTTGTCTGAAGTGTATCTGCGGTTTTGCGCTGCTTAATAATGGAAATCTCGTAGCTGCCGTCACATTTTTGGATATCAGTTACCTCTGTGTCCAGCAGGAAATTCACTCCGTTTGTGTAAGCGTTTTCAGCGTATGCGATCGTCATGTTAAAAGGACAGATGATCGCTCCGGTTGGCGCGTACAGTGCTTCGACCACATCATCAGCGATGTTTTGTTCTAGCTGTAAAAGCTCCTCACGATCAATGATACGAAGTTCCTCAACACCGTTTTTTATGCCTTTGTCCAAAAGTTCGCGGAGCATGTCAGGGTTTTGATCACTTGTGCGCACTACAATGGAACCGTTCCTTAAGTATGGGAAATCAAGTTCCTTTGACATGGCTTCCATCATTTTACTGCCCTGTACATTGAGCTTTGCCTTGAGTGATCCCGGAGTGGCATCAAAGCCTGCGTGAACTATGGCGCTGTTGGCTTTTGATGTGCCACAGCATACGTCCTCGTCTCGCTCGATAACACATGCATTTACTTTAAATCTGGAAAGTTCACGGGCGATAGCACATCCTACTGCACCAGCACCGATAATTGCTACATCATACATATTTTTCTCCTCCATTCCCAAAAAAGAGCAAGATAAAAAAGCGAAATGCTTCGCTTCTTTACCTTGCTCTTGTCTCTCGGTAGATATTTATTTATACATTGATTATACCATCACGTATTGCCAAAATCAATTTATAAGTGTGCTACGGTTTGCACAAAAAATGCTGCACTATATTGTGAAAACTTACCAATTATATTAAAGGAGTTTATTAAATATCATTCCTGCGTCTGACTGCTTCCGCATATATCATTGAGCACACACATATCACAGTGAGGAGTAGTCCGCGCAGTACACACAGCACGCCCGTGATCTACGAGCCTGTGACAGAAATCATTGCTTTCCTCGGGTGGGATGATCTTCCAAAGCTCCATCTCGACCTTCTTTGGATCTTTGATGCCATCCACAAGTCCGATCCTGTTGCACAGTCTTATGCAGTGTGTGTCTGTCACGATAGCGGGCTGACCGTACACATCGCCCATTATTAGATTGGCACTTTTTCGTCCGACTCCCGGAAGAGATAGCAGATCTTTCATATTATCGGGTACCTTGCAGTCGAATTCATCACGGAGCATTTTCATGCAGCCACTTATGTCACGGGCTTTACTTTTTCCAAGTCCACATGGTTTTACGATCGCTTCGATATCTGCCACATCGGCATCTGCAAGTGCCTCGATAGAAGGATATTTCGCGAACAGATCAACAACCACCACATTTACGCGGGCATCGGTGCATTGTGCCGCAAGCCGCACGGATACCAGAAGCTTCCATGCCTCATCATAGTTTAGGGTACAGTCTGTATATGGATATGCGCTCTTTAAGCGTTTGATCACTTCGAGAGCGAGCTGTTTTTTCGTCATTATTTTTCTCCTTTGCATGAGTTATATGTCGAATGTTTTGATAAGTAACAGTATACAAAAATATGAGAAAAATGTAAAATGGGAGAAGAAGGAAAAGGAGCACACAATGGCAAAATCAGCAAACCAAAAGTCAAAGTTACTGTATATAACAGATTTTTTGAGGAAAAATACAGATGAAACCCACTCCGTCACAACAGCACAGATCATAGAGTATCTGGCGGCAAATGACATAAAAGCTGACAGAAAGACGATATACACGGATATTGAGGCACTTGAGAATTTCGGGATGGATATCGTGCGCGTGCCGGGACCAAAGGGCGGTTATATCCTCGGGGAGAGGGACTTTCAGCTTGCAGAGGTGAAGCTTCTGGTGGATCTGGTGCAGTCATCGAAGTTTATCACGACAAAGAAGTCGCGCGAGCTTATCAAAAAGCTGCAGGGACAGGTGAGTAAGTATGATGCCAAGGCTTTGCAGAGACAGGTTGTGGTGGCCGACCGCAATAAGACGGCAAATGAGAGCATATACTACAGTGTAGATTATATACATGAAGCTATTGCTAAAAATGTGATGATAACTTTTCAGTATTTTGAGTGGGATGTGGATAAAAAGCCAAAGCTCAGGAAGAACGGTGCATTGTATAAGGTCAGTCCGTGGCTTTTGAACTGGGATGATGAGAATTATTACCTTGTAGCGTATGATGCAGCGGCAGGGATCATGAAGCATTACCGCGTGGACAAGATGCTTGATATTACACTTACAGAGGAGACAAGGCGCGGGCGCGCAGAGTATGATAAGATTGATATCGCATCATATACCCAAAAGACATTCGGGATGTTTGCCGGGGATGAGCGCACGGTAAGCCTGTTCTGCGACAATTCCCTGACCGGTGTTATGATAGACCGTTTTGGACAGGATGTTGCGATGCGAAGATTTGATGATGAGCATATTCTTGCGAGAGCTGATGTCGAGGTAAGCCCACAGTTTTTTGGATGGATAACAGGTTTGTCCGGCAAAGCAAAGATATATGCGCCCGAGGATGTAAAGGAGAGTTATCAGGCATATCTGGAGCAGATTTTACACGGATATAAAGAGACTTAAGTAACAGTTGTCAAATAAATATGAGGAAAGTATGGATTATAAATATCAATAAGTATGAAGTGCAAATATAATATAGAAGTAACACGAAAAAATATAAAGAATATGTATCTGCGTGTGAAAAGCACTGACGGTACAGTGCAGATCAGCGCACCTTATGGTGTGAGCCGTGCTGAGATAGAGCGGTTTGTAAACAGCAGGGCAGACTGGATAGAAGATGCGGTAAAAAGACTGCGTGAGCGTGAAAAGGAAAAAGAAAACGCTCCGGTTATCGTGCCGTTTATGGAGAGGCAGATGAGACAGGAACTAAAGCGGCAGATACAAAAGCTCATAGAGAAATGGGAACCGGTTATGGGAGTAAAGTCTGCCGGTTTTACGATAAAAAAGATGAAAACGCGCTGGGGCTCATGCAATGTGCAGTCACATCATCTGAACTTTAACCTCATGCTGGCGCGTGTTCCGGCAGAGTGCGTGGAATATGTGGTGGTTCATGAGCTTACACATCTGCTTGAGCCGAGCCACAATGACAGGTTCTGGGTACTCATGGAGTATTATCTGCCGGGAAGCAAGGGACTTCGTAAACAACTTAGTGGATTTTCTGCTGTGGATATGCTATGATTAACTGGATTGTAAATATACAAAAGTACATATTGAAAAGGAAATAAAACAATGGAATTATGGGATATATACGATAAAGACAAAAAGCCGACAGGGCGCACTATGAAGAAAAACGACTGGATATTAAAGGACGGAGAGTATCATCTGTCGGTTCTTGGTGTGATCCACAGATCTGACGGAAAGTTTCTTATCACACAAAGAGTCATGACAAAAGCCTGGGCTCCGGGCTGGTGGGAAGTATCAGGCGGTGCAGCACAGGCAGGAGAGGATTCGTTTACAGCGGTCTGCCGCGAGGTAAAGGAAGAGGTAGGTCTTGATGTTTCGCAGTGTGAGGGCGGACTTGCCTATACTTATCACAGGGAGAACCCGGGCGAGGGTGACAACTACTTTGTGGATGTTTATCGTTTTGAGCTTGATTTTGATGAGTCTGATGTAAAGATACAGACAGAGGAGGCGCTAGGATTTAAGATAGCCACTTTCGATGAGATAAAAGAGCTTGCCGCACAGGGCGTATTTTTACACTATGACAGCATAAAACAGGTTTTTGAAGATTAATCACATGAATTAATTATATAATAAGGAGGTAAATATGGCATTACCAAAGGATCCGGTCATGCTGCTTAGTTTTGTAAACACGCAGCTTCGTGACAATTATTCAAGTTTAAAAGAGCTTGCGGCTGCGTATACTGTTGATGAGAAAGAAATCACCGACAAGCTTGCGCAGATAGACTACAAGTATGATGAAAGCCTTAATCAGTTCAAATAATGAGGCAGAGAGGTACAGATAAATAATGGAGACATGTTGCGATTTTTGCGCATACAACGAGTATGATGAGGACGATGAAGAGTATTACTGCTCGGTAAATATGGACGAGGACGATATGGCGAGATTCGTACAGAGCAGCTACAAAAGATGCCCGTTTTATAGATCGGGAGATGAGTACAAAGTTGTCCGTCATCAGATGTGATAAAATATATACAAAAAGCAAAAAAGAAATTGCATAAATCAATTTATGGCTGTATAATGAATTGGTTATTTTAGAGTTAATAAAAAGATTACAATATATAAAGCATATTGATAAGGAGGAAAATTATGCCTGTAAAATACGTGTTCGTCACCGGTGGAGTTGTTTCCGGTCTTGGAAAAGGAATTACGGCTGCGTCTCTTGGACGTCTTTTAAAAGCCCGTGGATACAAGGTGACAATGCAGAAGTTCGATCCGTACATTAATATTGACCCGGGAACAATGAATCCTATCCAGCATGGAGAGGTTTTCGTAACTGACGATGGTGCTGAGACAGATCTCGACCTTGGACATTATGAGCGTTTTATCGACGAGAGCCTGACAAAGAACTCTAACGTCACAACAGGAAAGGTATACTGGTCAGTATTACAGAAGGAACGTCGTGGTGACTACGGCGGAGGAACCGTACAGGTTATTCCTCATATCACAAATGAGATAAAGAGCAGATTTTACAGGGATTTTACATCAGAGGATACAACTATCGCTATCATTGAGGTCGGTGGTACAGTCGGTGATATCGAGAGTCAGCCTTTCCTCGAGGCAATCAGACAGTTCCAGCATGAGGTAGGTCATGACAATGCCATACTTTGTCATGTAACACTTATCCCATATATCAAGGCATCAGGTGAGCTTAAGACAAAGCCTACACAGGCAAGCGTTAAAGAGCTTCAGGGAATGGGAATCCAGCCTGATATCATCGTATGCCGTTCAGAGCATGCACTTGATCAGGGACTTAAGGACAAGATCGCGCTTTTCTGTAACGTGCCTAATTCACACGTACTGCAGAACCTTGATGTAGAGTACTTGTACGAGGCTCCACTTGCAATGGAAGCAGAAAATCTTGCAAAGGTAGCCTGCGAGTGTTTAAATCTTGACTGTCCGGAGCCTGACCTTACAGACTGGAAACAGATGGTTGAGGATCTCCGCCATCCTGATAAAGAAGTTAAGATCGCACTTGTCGGAAAATATACAGCACTTCACGATGCTTACATCTCAGTAGTTGAGGCGTTAAAACATGGTGGAATTCCTGAGCATGCCACAGTTGATATCAAGTGGGTAGACTCAGAGCATTTAAATGATGACAATGCAGCAGAGGTATTCGAAGGAATTCAGGGAATAATCGTTCCGGGAGGATTCGGAGACCGCGGTGTTGAGGGAATGATCTCAGCAGCAAAATACGCAAGAGAGAACAATATCCCATATCTGGGACTCTGCCTTGGTATGCAGGTTGCTATCATCGAATATGCGCGCCACGTATGCAAATTCAATGATGCACACAGTATCGAGCTTGATCCGAACACAACACATCCGGTTATCGCACTTATGCCTGACCAGAATGGCGTTGAGGACATTGGTGGTACATTAAGACTCGGATCCTACCCATGTGTACTTGACAAGACATCAAAGGCATATCAGGTATATGGCACAGAGAATATCAATGAGCGTCACCGCCATCGTTATGAGGTAAACAACGATTACAGAGCTGCTCTTACAGAAAAAGGAATGAAACTTTGTGGAACATCACCTGACGGCAGAATCGTAGAGATGATCGAGATACCAGAACATCCTTGGTTTATTGCAACACAGGCACATCCTGAGCTTAAATCCCGTCCAAACCGTCCACATCCACTGTTCCACGGATTTATAGAGGCTGCTACAAAGGTAAACAGATAAAATTTATTATATTTAATATAATCTTTAGAAAGGTGCGGTTGATTTTAACCGCACTTTTTTCTATAATAAGTTCAGACTTCGTACGTTGTACGTTGAAAATGTCGGTATAGCATACATTGTATTCCATAGAAAAAATATGAAACAGTTCATATAGTTTTCTTCGGAACAACTGTATACTCTACGGCAAGTACAGTATTACGAGTGCGAAGAATTATAAATATATTTATAATATAGAAAACAGATCGGAGAAAATATGGATAATCAGGGATCTAATAATTATAATTACAACAACGGTCCGGGCAGCGGAGGCCCGGGAGGCAATAACGGAAACAACGGTGGCCGCGGCAACCGTCCGGGAAATGGTAAAAACAACCGTGGCGGACAGGGAATTATGGCATTTATACTGCTTGCCCTTGTTGCACTATTTGTGTATGCACTTATATCAAACGGTATCTCAAGTGCAAGCACGCAGGAAAAATCCTACACAGAGTTCCTTCAGGAACTGGATAAAGGAAATGTCAAGAGCGTAGAGTTTGACTCATATGAGATCGACTATAAGCTCGTGGATGATGGACATGATGATTATGATATTACATATTATACAGGTCGTGTGGCAGATACGGATCTGGTGGCAGAGCTTAAAAAGGCAAAGACCTCAGAGGGCAAGCCTGTAAAGATCAATGCAGCCATTCCAGACAACACATCCACATGGGTGCTCAACATATTAAGCTTTATCATACCTATCATTCTTTTATGGGTACTTTTCGCATTCCTCTCAAAGAAGATGGGGGGAAGTATGGGCATGGGAGTCGGCAAGACTACAGCCAAGGTATATGTGGAGAAATCCACAGGTGTTACATTTAAGGATGTAGCAGGACAGGACGAGGCAAAAGAATCACTTCAGGAAGTGGTCGATTTTCTCCACAATCCAAAGCGATACAGAGATATCGGAGCAAAGTTGCCTAAGGGAGCGCTTCTTGTAGGACCTCCGGGAACAGGTAAGACACTTCTTGCAAAAGCAGTAGCCGGAGAGG
>CAVABC010000018.1:0-40675 GCA_963586665.1 Acutalibacteraceae bacterium | reverse complement strand
TTCATCGCCCCAAGCAGCAGGAAATTTGCCGGAAACGTAACATTTCTGCCACCGCGCGCGAGCCTTATGCTGTGATCCTCAAGCGGTGCCCGGAGCAGATCAAGTATCCCACCCTTAAACTCTGCAAGCTCATCTAAAAAGAGCACTCCGTTGTGGGCAAGCGATATCTCACCGGGATTTAATGCCGTGCCGCCTCCTATAAGAGCCGCCTGTGTTATGGAATAGTGGGGATTTCTAAATGGCCGGCTGTTTTTAAGTGCATTGTCATTGTCCAAAAGCCCGCACACGCTGTAAATTTTAGAAAGCTCAAGCTTTTCTTCCTCGGTAAGCGGTGGGAGGATCGACGGCATACGCTCTGCCACCATGGTCTTTCCTGCCCCGGGTGGTCCGACCAGCAGCATATTGTGCATGCCGCAGGCAGCCACCTCACAGGCTCTTTTTATAAACTGCTGTCCGTTTACATCCTTAAAGTCAGGATATCTGTGCACATCACTATGCGCGGCAGTATTTGAAGCAGCCTGTTTATGAGATGCTTTATCCATTTTGGGATCAGCTATGATATCCGAAAGATGCTTTACCCCGCGGATATCTGCCCCACAGACTAGAATTGCCTCGTTACGGTTTGCAGCCGGGACTATAAAATCCTTTATTCCCTTTGCATATTCATCAAAAACTATAGGCAGTATGCCGCTTACCGGCAGTATCTCACCCTTTAGATTAAGCTCTCCTACGAGCGTTGCCTCTTTTATGTTGTCATCAGCTATCACACCGATCGCCTTAAGCAGTGCCACGGCTATCGGAAGATCAAAGCCTGTTCCCGTTTTTCTTATGTTTGCCGGGGACAGATTTATTGTTATCCTTTTGGCAGGGAGTGTTATCCCGCAATTATGAAGGGCGGTTTTTACCCTTTCCTTTGCTTCACGCACTTCGGGTGTCAGATTTCCGACAATATCAAACACAGGCATACCTGTCGATATGTCCACCTCTACCTGAACCGGAATCGCATTAATTCCGTCCAAAACAGCAGTTCTTACTGTACTGTACATATATTCTCCTGTTCCAATTGGGATAATGCATAGATAAATGCGTAAAAGACATGGCATTATGATACCATATTCTGAGTTTTTGTAAACAGTTATTCCAGAATTTTTTTTAATTTTTCAAGAGCTCTTTTTTCTATGCGTGATACATATGATCTGGAAATCCTCAGAGTCCTGGCAATCTGCCGCTGTGTCATTTCCTCCTGTCCGTCAAGACCGTATCGTTTGACGAGTATATAATATTCCCTTTGGGTCAGCGATTTTTTCATATTATGCTTTAAAATATAAAGATCATTCTCCATCGAGATATCTTCTATCACATCACGGTCATCATTTTCTATCACATCGACCAGATGTATCTGGTTGCCTTCCTTGTCGGTTCCTATCGGCTCAAACAGTGATACATCGGCACGGGATTTCTTTTTGCTTCGGAAATGCATCAAAATCTCATTTTCTATGCATCTTATGGCATAGGTCGCAAAACGGTTTCCGTAGTCAGGTTTAAAGGAAGATACAGCTTTTATTAGTCCTATCGTCCCTATCGATATAAGTTCTTCCGTCTCATCTTCATTTACCGCATATTTTTTTGTAACATGTGCCACGAGGCGCATATTGTGTAATATAAGCTCTTCCCTGGCTTCCTTGTCGTTTAGCTTAAGTTTTTCCAGACATTCCCTCTCGCGTTCCATACTAAGTGGGGATAAAAATGTATTCACAAGGGCACCTTGACATCTTTGTTTATATTATCTTATGTAAAAAATCAAAAGATGTGATATAATCTTTGCCATGGAAAGAACAATTGACTACATAGCGTCATATAATGACACGGGAAAGACAATCGAACAATTCTTAAAAGAACATTCAATAACCCATCAGGTGATGGTAAGTCTAAAGAAAACCACAAACGGGATATTGCGAAACGGCATATGGGCGTATACAAACGAAAAGCTTGATGAAGGTGACAGAATATCCATACATATAGTCGAAAACGATAATTCAGCCAATATAGAGCCTGTAAACATACCTTTAGTCATCGTATACGAAGATGAGGACATCATCGTGATAAATAAGCCCGCAGATATGCCTGTGCATCCATCAATGGGAAATCACGACAATACCCTTGCTAATGCACTCATGTATTATTACAATTCTAAGGGTTGTGCTTTTGTATTCAGATGCATAAACCGTCTGGATAGGGATACCACAGGACTTACTATAGTTGCAAAGCATGCCCTTTCAAGCGGTATATTAGGGGCTGCGGTTTCAACTCGTGATATTCACAGGACTTACTTTGCCGTTTGCAGTGGAAAAACACTGGACTTTGGACGTATAGATGCCCCTATCGCAAGGAAGGATGATTCAACGATAGAAAGATGCGTGGATTTTGAAAATGGCGAATATGCCGTAACCGACTATAAACGGCTTTCTTACAATGAGGATAAAGACCTCTCGCTCGTACAGCTTAATCTGCTGACCGGACGCACACATCAGATACGTGTGCATATGAAATATATCGGATATCCGCTGATCGGAGACTTTTTATATAATCCTGATTATACTTATATGACAAGGCAGGCACTCCATTCGGGCAGGCTTGAGTTTAACCATCCTGTGACAGGCAAAAAAATGAACCTCACATCTGATCTTCCGTCAGATATGAAGTCCCTTTTCGAGTTCGTTTAGTATATCTTTTTCATAAGGTACTTTGCCTTTCAGCACCTGATTTTTGATATAAGAATATGTGTATTTTTCGCCTTTTACCGACAGCATGACGAGAAGATACTCCAAAAGTGCTTTTGTGTCCTCATGTATCATATAGTGATCGACACTTTTCTGATAATATATAAGGGCACTTTCGTCGGTATATTTTTCTTTCTGATAATTCTTTGAGGCACTTACGCGGTCTATGAACATCTCACATACGTATTTTACAGGCATCTTCATGCCCTCCATCGAAGTATGTACATTCACCTCACCCGGCTTTGGAACTGCATAATCTATCCAGTATTCCAGATGGTGCTTATTGCGCCCCTTGTGATGAAGCCATGCCGCAGAATAGCCTTTGTCGGCTCTCTCTGCGTTGTTTGGGCTCATATATCCTTTGTAGTATTTACATCCGACTAAAAATTCTGTCGGGCTGTACTTTGAGAGATCATGCAGTAATCCCTGCTTGTAAAGACCTATTTTAAAACACCCCACCAGAACAAGATTTTTGTGATGCGTTATTGTCATAAAGTGTTTGAGTGCGTTTATCATTTATTTTCCCACAAGGATACATATAGACTGCGGACTTATGTCTGCATATTGCTGATCAGCACATTCCACCGGTTCTTTGTGGAAGGACTCCTTAAGGCTGCTGTCAGCCGCTGTGTACCATTTCTTTCCTTTCTTAAGCTTTGGAAGAGCAAGCTTCTCCCTGGATGAATAAAAATTGTATGCGATATATATATAATCACTGTTTTCTTTGCTGTATTCCCCACAGTACATGACTCCGACGCAAAGCTTGTTGGTCTCGCTCTCTCCGATCCAGGCGTTTTTGCCGTGGTAGGACATGTCTGGATAACCTAAAGCCTTGTAATCGCAGAATTTGAAGGGCTTTGCCTCTGAGATTATCAGATGTTCATCCCTGAAACGGATAAGCTCTGTAAGAAAACGGATGTTCGCTCTTTTGGATTTTTCGTTGCTCCAGTTTATCCAGCCGATCGGATTGTCCTGACAGTAGGCATTGTTGTTGCCGTTCTGGGAATTGCATATCTCGTCTCCTGCCATTATCATCGGAACACCCTGGGCTAAAAACAGAAGCATCATGGCATCTTTCCATTTGAGATTTCTTATATCGCGGATGAATTTCTTTCTTGAAGGGCCCTCACAGCCATAATTGTTGCTGAAATTCCAGGTCGGACCATCAAGATTATTCTCTCCGTTTTCCTCATTGTGCTTGTCATTATACATAAATATATCAGTGAGTGTAAATCCGTTATTGCTTGAGATATAATTGATAAATCCGTTATTGTCCCCCTGCTTGCGCTGCTGGTTTAAGAGCTGTTTCATATTGCAGTTTATGTGATTTAACATCATTCTGGCAGGAAACTGGTATTCTTCCTTATCGATATACAGATTCTGATATGTTTTATCCTCAGGGACAACAGACATATCAAACTCCTGATAAAGGATCTTGGTACGGCTTAGCATAGCATCCTGTATTATCGCAGTTACAGGAAGTTTGCCACCGATAAGTCTGAATCCATCCACATGAAAATTTAAAACCCAGAACCGCAGGGCATTTATTATGAGATTATGATCCGTATTGTCAGGAAAATACATCTCCATGATACATTCCATGTCGTTTTTATGAAGCTTTTGGATCAGGCGTCTGAATTCATTTGAAGCATCAGACGGTTCATTTGCATAGGATGACTTTACTGCAAAATAATTTCCCCTGGTGTATCCCCAAAAATTAACCTTTTTACTCTCTGGCTTTTCGGTATTTTCATGCAGCTTTGAGTACTCAGGCTTTGCGCAGTCTGGAACAGCCTGCTTTATCGGGATAGTCATCTCCTCAAACTCATATACAGGCATGAGAAGAAGTGTCGTAAAGCCCATCTTTTTAATATATGGCACTCGGTCTAAAACAGCCTCAAAAGAGCCTGCATGCTTTTTCGTGCCTGCATTTTCCATGGAAAAGCCTCTCACATGGAGCTTGTATATTTTCATTCTGTCACGGCTTATCTCAGGGCAAAGATCATTTTTCCAGTCAAAACAGGTATCATCTATGCCACAATATACCTCATAGCCGTTATGGCTTCTGTCAGTATCATTCCATTTTTCACGTCCGAAGATCCTTGTGGCATACGGATCGGTCACCTTTTCGCCATTTATCATATAATAGTACGCATATTTTTGCGGATCAAACCCATGTATGCTTGCAGAACGTAGTGAACCAAGCGAATAATCCACAGGAACCTCTATGATTTCCCTTGTACCATCTGTCTTATCTACAAGGACAATGCTGCACTCATCCTCTTTTTGTGCCATAAACGTAAATACAGCCGCATCATTCTCAATATATGCACCTGTTTTTAAAAAATTCCCCTCTGTCAACTTAATTTTCATGCAACACCATCCAATCAAAATTTCTAGTCTTTGTTAATTATACTAGTTTTGTCTTTTTTTGTATATAATTATTTGATATAATAAATTTAATGTGACTATTCAGGAATAATGAGAATAGTTACAATCACATAAATTTACAAAAAGAAAAGAGGTAGCATATGGCAGAAAAAGCAACACCGGTCACACCGGACGAAATTGATGACATCCGCGTTACATTAGACCTTGATGACGGAAGTGTTGAATGTAAGATACTTACTATATTCGAGGCTGATAAACAGGATTATATAGCACTTTTACCATTGGACGAAAAGGGCAATGAGCCTGAGGACGGAGATGTATATCTCTACCGTTATTTTGAAGATGAAGAAGGCATGCCAAGGATCGAAAATATCGAATCTGACGATGAGTACGAGGCTGCAACCGACAGATTCGATGAATTACAGGATGATGAGCTGTACGATGAGCTTTAATCCTTAAGGCTTATATTTTCTTTACTTTCACGTACAAAACGGGAGGTCTGGGCTGTTTTATCGTTGACTGATTTTACCGAGTATATCGACAGATTTGTCTTTGCTCTTGTCATGCCGACATAGAACAGCCTGCGCTCTTCCTCTATATCTTTTTCCAGAACAGCCTTTTTATAAGGCATTATCCCCTCATTTGCATCAATTATATATACATTCTCAAACTCAAGCCCCTTTGAGCTGTGAAGTGTGGCAAGCGTGACCGCGTCAGGATTGCTGTTCTTATTCTTTGTAAGCTGTTTCATTTCAGCAGTATAGGTTTTGATATGCTCATACCACTCCTCAAACGTTGCATATCCCTTTGCCCCTGCCTGTATTTCGTCTAGTATATCATACAGATCGTCTTTATTTATGCTGCGGTACTGTGCGTATTCTCCGAGAAAATCATCGTAGCCTATACCCTTTCGTATATAGTTTATGCTGGCATACGGATTCATGCGCTGCATCAGCTTCAGATCAAACTCAAGCTTTTCAATGCGCTCTGCCATCCACGGCTGTTCATCGTAGATTTTCATCCATTCTTCAAAGGCAACTGTCGGTTCGCTTAAGCTGTCTCTTGACAAATAACGCTTGGGACGGTTCATGATCTGCAGGAAATCACTTCTCTTTCTGCTTCCTTTTACAATCCTCTGATATGTAAATATATCCCTTGCGATCCAGTGTTCGTAGACATTTGGTATGTTGTCCTTTGTCTTAAACGGTATATTATAGCTCATAAGCTGCTCTATAAGCTGTCTTGGCTGTGTATTTGTCCTGAAAAGCACTGCAAAATCGCTGAACGTGGCACCGGATTTCATCTTTTTATCGATATCACGTATCAAAAAAAGATTTTCATCCCTTCTGTTTTCAAAATCAACAAAGGAAACCGGCACATCCGATGTGCGTGAGGCTATGATCTTCTTATCAAAACGCTCCTTATTGTGTGAAATGAGATTAAGTGATGTCTCAACTATATATTTTCCACAGCGGTAATTCGTATCCAGAAGTATCCTCTTTGCATCGGGATAATCTTTTTCAAAATTAAGCATTATCTCAGGCTTTGAACCTCTGAAACGGTAAATGGACTGGTCATCATCCCCAACTATAAAAAGATTGTTCTGCGGCAGGGCAAGCATCTTTATGATCTCATACTGTATGCGGTTTATATCCTGAAACTCGTCTATCAGTATGTATTCATACTTTTTCTGCCAGAGTGCTAATATATCAGGTCTTTCGGTAAAAAGCTCATAGGTATACGAAAGCATATCATCAAAATCAATGAGTCGGCTTTCACGCAGCCTGCTCTCGTATTTCTTATAGATATCACGGAAAATCTCCTCACCGCATACGCTTGAATAGAAATTGTCCACATCTATGTGGCTGTTTTTTATCATGCTTATCTCCGCAAGCAGATTGCCGATAAACTCATTCTCATCCTTGTACTCAAGCCTGTAATATGAAAGTATCTCCCTGACAAAGCCATATCTGGTCTGCTCATCCGCGATATTTGAACTGCTGAACCTGTAGGCATATTTAAGTATCATAAAAAAGACAGCATGAAATGTACCAAACGACACATTCATCCTCTCACCGTCCATGAGCGCGTTAAATCTCTCCTTCATCTCATTTGCCGCTGCCTTTGTAAAGGTGATGACAAGTATCTTGGAAGGATCGACATTATGCTTTTTTATTAAATTTCTCGTACGTTGTGTGATAACAGCGGTTTTTCCCGAACCGGGTCCCGCCAAAACAAGCATGGCGCCATCTTTGTGATCGATGGCGCTCTGCTGAGATTTGTTGAAATTCATATGATAAACCTTTAGTTGTTTGAAAGTTTCTCAATACCAACCTTTATTCTGGCGATAGACTCCTCTTTTCCGAGTACTTCCATAAGCTCTGTTGCTCCACCTGGAGTCATCTGCTTTCCTGATACAGCAGTACGGATAGGCCACATAACATAGCCGTTTTTAACACCTTTCTGGGCTACATATTCCTGAAGCTTTGCATAAAGTGCATCGTTAAAAAAATCATCACAAGCCTCAAGTATAGGAACCATATCCTTTAATACCTCCAGGGATGTCTCTGAGTTGGTCTTCATCTTCTTATGTGTATACATAGCTACATCATAGTCAGGCAGCTCCTCGAAGAAATCAATATGATCCTTGATATCAGGGAAGATCTCGATACGTGTCTGTACCATCTTTGCGATCTTCTTAAGGTCATAATCCTTTGTAACCACCTCTTTGATATAAGGAAGAGCCATCTCATAGAACTTGTCAAAGTCAAGTTTCTTGATGTACTCGCCATTCATCCATTTAAGCTTTGTAAAATCAAATACTGCTGGTGATTTGTTCATGTGGCGATAATCAAATTTCTCCACAAGCTCGTCAAGAGACATGATCTCCTGATTGTCAGCAGGACTCCATCCAAGAAGTGCTACGAAGTTTACGATAGCCTCTGTCAAAAATCCCTGATCTAAAAGATCCTCAAAGGAAGAATGTCCACATCTCTTTGAGAGCTTGTGGTGCTCCTCATCTGTGATAAGCGGACAGTGTACGTATACAGGTACCTCCCATCCGAATGCTTCATAAAGTCTGTTGTATTTAGGTGAAGAAGAAAGGTACTCATTTCCTCTTACTACATGTGTGATACCCATAAGGTGATCGTCCACTACATTTGCGAAGTTGTAAGTAGGATATCCGTCTGATTTGATAAGGATCATATCATCAAGCTCAGAGTTGTCTACTGTGATATCTCCGTAGATCTCATCCTCAAATGTAGTTGTTCCCTCTGTAGGGTTGTTCTGTCTGATTACATATGGCTTTCCGGCTGCAAGGTTAGCCTCTATCTCCTCTTTTGAAAGGTGAAGGCAATGCTTATCGTATATAGATATCTCTTTTCCTGCAACTGTAGTCTTTAAGCTTTCAAGACGCTCTTTGTCACAGAAACAGTAATATGCCTCTCCTTTATCTATAAGCTCCTTGGCATATTTCAGATAAATACCCTGTGCCTGACGCTCACTCTGTACATAAGGACCACATCCGCCATCCTTGTCAGGTCCCTCGTCATGGATAAGGCCTGTCTGCTCAAGAGTCCTGTTTATGATATCAACAGCTCCCTCTACGAGACGTTCCTGGTCTGTATCCTCTATTCTAAGGATAAAATCTCCGCCCTCATGTTTTGCTATAAGATATGCGTAAAGCGCAGTTCTTAAGTTTCCTACGTGCATTCTTCCTGTAGGACTTGGTGCAAATCTTGTTCTGATCTTACTCATTTTTGTGCTCCTCTATAATAAAAAATTTTTAAGCGATTTTCCTATGAATTATATACTAATATACAATTTTTATCAATCCTCAGATTCAAGTTCCATATTTAATTCGGCTATTTTGTTAAGTATCCTGTTTATCTCGTTCATACGGTCACCGATTTCAAGCCTGTGGGATAAGATATCTCTCCTTAAGGAAGTGATCGTGTTGATATTGTACTGCATCCTGCCGCGGAGCTTCTGTCTTCTGCCGATAAGCTCATGCTTAAGCTCTACCATTTCTCTTGGCTCAACTATGGCATTTGCGTAGTTCAGCCATACCTTTGAATCATAAAAACGGTTTTTCTGCAATACATCAAGCAGCTTCCTGTTATTGTACTCCAGATCGTCGCTTGTCTGTCTGAAACGCTCTTTGTCCTTGACTGCGAGCAGATATTGCTCGTATATGTATACAAATTCTTTCGAGTTTTTAACATGATACTTTTCGTAAGTGTAGTCAACGGAATTTTTAACATTGACATATTTTATCTTTACCCTGTTTTCAAGGGATACTGCGCGGTTTTTGTTTGCAACACAGCTCTTTATCTCGTTTGTCTCCTTCTGATAAGACAGATAGATAAATACTCCTGCCACAGCCGAAAGCAATGCTCCGATAAACATAAATATAGTTGTCTCCACATTTAAAAGGAGTCTCATTGCAAAGCAGACCACAACAACTGCGGCAAAAAATATGATTATCAGTATAGCATAGATCCGCAGCCGCTTCTGCTGTTCGATCGAATACTCTTTATCCATGTCAAGCTGTACTTTTTCGCCTTCCAAATATTTTAAATCCCTGTTTATCGTATCAAGATAGCTCTCATTTCGTTCCAAACGCCTTATCGCACGTGGAATTTCTTCCTCAAGCTCCAGCATCTGCGCATACTGGCTGTCTGAGATACGATTTTCGGTTTTTAAAAATTCATTTCGCTTCTTATTCAAAAATGCGATATTTGCAGCGGCATCCTGCATGATCTTTTTGTCAGCAGGTGCCATATTTTCTATTTTTTCTATATCAGTCAGATAATTGGTTACAAGAGAGTATTCTTCTTTTGCGTCTTCAAACTCTCTTGCTGCATCTATCATCTGTTCACAGGTATCAACTACCCGAAAGCTTGCGGATTTGCTCTGAGTTTGAGCTTTAGTTTTAGTTTCTGTCGCGGTATTTATCTGTTGTTTTGTATTTGCGGATTTACGTCGTTTAAAAAACATGTGACCTGTATTCCTCTTTGTATTTTAAAATTATTTCTGAAATCTGTTCATTGCAGGCATTTTTGTCACTTGTGCGCAGCTTTTTAAGCTGCTCTATCTCTTCTTCTGTCCTTGTGTTATCGCTGCCTGCATAAAATCCCGCAAGCACATTTTCAAGAGATGAAAGTTCCTCATCGCTTACGTTGTATTTAGCGGCAATTTCATCAAAATGCTTTTCATCATCCATGCACTTATACGAATAAAGGCATGACCAGAGGCTTTTTCTGTTGTGATTGATGCTGTAGGCTTTTTTATAAAGTCCGGCTGCAGTCTCAAACAAAAAAAGGCGGGCATATGCTGTGGCAAGATTGTTATAAATATTCCCACACACCACACTGTCGGCAGTCTTTGCCTCCTCTGATGCAAGCAGCTTATTGTACTCAAAAATACTGCTTAAATATTTCCCGTTTTCCATGAGTCTGTCTGCGCGAAGCTTAATACATTCAAAATCACTTTTTTCTTCCAGCTCACGGAGCAGATCATGTATCTGCTTTATCTCAGCGGCACTGCAATAACATGTACTTTTTAAGATTTCTTCGACAAAGACAGAAAGCCTGCCGCTTGTTGATATGATCATACGAAGCCTGCCGGAAAGTTTTGGAAGAAGTGCCTGATTTTCGATCCAGCTGCAAAGCTCCTCACTCATAAAACTTCTGTCAAGCAGGAATGTATTGTTCATTATATAGTAATCCAGCTCTTCCACGGAATATACATTTATCGAAACACCCTCCAGATAGAAAGGCATAGCGGCAATCGATTCATTGCAAAGTAAAAGTTCTCCCATAACTGCCTCCTACATAGTCATTTCGTAATGCCATACTTTATTTGAGCTTCTGAATATCTCGCCAAACCCGAGATCTTTTATCTCGATGTCTATCTTGTCATCCGATACAGGTGTGGCGGTTATCCTGATACGTGTGGCACGGTCAGGTCTTACCGGCATATCAGTAAGCTCAAGTGTCTCTATCTTTGCCTCACGGCTCTTAGGAAGCTGTTTCCAGAAATCCACCTCATAGGAACCGCATATTATAAGCTCGCACTGTCCCTTCGCCTCAAACCAGTTGGTTCCGGCACTTATCAGATTGTAAAAAGATAATTCGCCTTTGTCCTTTACTTTGAGGCTGAGATTGAATTTCATCTCATTCTCGCCCATGTATACAAACGGCCATTCGTCTTCAAAATCCCTTGACTTTGCCGCATAGCATGCCCCTTTTGAAAAAAGGTTATTGCCCATGAACACCCGCCTACCCCTGCAAAGCACGGAAACAGACTGTTTCATCCAACCCTCACCAAACTCGTCACCGACAAGGTATACCGTAGATATCACACGTTTTTCAAAGAATTGATTTATGATCTTTGTAAACTGTATATCCTTATCAGCCTCCTCATCCATGACTATGCGCTGACTCTCATCTATGGTTACAACCTGTGGTGTTGTGCGAAGATCCCTTCCAAGGTCATAAAATCTCATGTTATTGTTTTCGCACAGAAAAAGACATACGTCATGTGTCCACAAGGATTTTTCCTGATTAAGAGCAAAATAATAAAAGCTTTCTTTTCGGTCTATGACCATAAACTGCTTTGAATTAAGACCGATCTTTGGAAGAATTCCTGCAAACATGCGCATATTTTCTTTGGTAAGGCGGTCAATGCATATGACAAGTTTGTCGCATACGGATGGATTTCCCATCTTTGCAGGAAGTGCCATGACCTTTTTTATAAAAAGCGCCAGAAGATCCTCCGCCATAAAGGTATCATCCTCTATAACTATTTTTTCGCTGTTTACCGCTCTTTTTAACAGCTGGTCTATACATACCATCTCAGTGCTTTTTGACATTTTGCGTGCTTCATCACCGTAATACCACTGGCCGATTCCTTTGCGCCTTGCGATTACAAGAGGTATCTGATATACATCTGAACCCGCGATAGTACTTACTGTTTCCGGCTCTTTCATATTCAGTTGTAAAAAGCTTACCATGGCATATTTGTTATTTAAATCGATGCCTATGTAGTAAGGATTTGCTTTGCGTTCCATCTGTATCCTGTCCTTTATCTGTTTACATCAGTTTAAAAATCTGCTTCGTAAGGCTGTCGTATTTCTCGTACTCCCGTATATTGTCAAACAGTGATCCATCCTCGGCAAGGGTATTTGATATGATCATCTCATTTATGAGATGATACCGGCTGTGATCACCGTCTCCATATACATTGCTGAAGGTAAGCCTGTTGCTCTCCTTTACATCGACTTGGTTATCGTCTTCCTCAGTAATGTAATATCTTATCATTTCACCAAAAAACATAACAAAAGTCTTTACATATATGCCGTCATATACCTCTGTCATATCTTCTGTCGTGAAATCCTCACCATCCTCATCACGGCTGTAATGCAGCACAACGTGGCTTTTCGGCTTTGCCTTGTATTGCAGGAACATCTTGTCATAAAGGTGATATTTCTGCACAAGACGATGATCCAGCGAGGCAAAAAAGTCAAAGTTCATATTGTGATATATATAATACTCTAACAGTTCATCTTCTATCCGGTATTCGCTCTCTGTAATATCAGACTTTGTGGAAAGATATTTTAACAGAGCGAGCTGGCATGCATCATTTGATGTACGCTTATTTATATAACGGTTTTCTATTATATCAAATATAAATCCGGCTTTTTCTGCCGCATCAAACAGATAGTTGTGAGCCAGTGATGTAATGTATGCCAGTATAAGCATCTCATTGCCGGCTCTTTTGTAGTATCTTTCAAATATATCCGAAATACCGCACAAATCCCTGTCTGTATAAATCGCCTGCTCCAGAATGCGCTCCTCAAGATTTATTGAGGTAATTCCAAATTTGTCTACGGCCTGCCACAGGTCTATCATGGTATCTGTAGGTCCCGAGTAAAGTCTGCAGAGATATTCCAGTATGGAATCATTGTATTTTCCTGCAATAAAAGCGGATACCGCAAGTTTCTCCGTAAAATCCTCATCACACATACCTGTTGCGATAACATTCTCACAGAGAGTCACCTTTGCAGCAGGCCCAAGCTGGTCTATTCCATATTCCATAGCCATATCACAAGCCTTTTCGTAGAGCCTGTTCCATACGAGCATATCCATAAGTGACCTTCTCGCAGCAGCCGGAAGGATTTTAAAATCTATGCTCTGCAAAATTGCTTTTGTCTCATCTTCATTCTCATGTATCTGATAAAACTTGAGTATTTCAGGAGCCATTTTTGCCCGGTATTCATCCGATATTGACTTATCACAGATAATATATTTAAAAAATCTGCTGTCAGCCTTTGTAAACTGCGCGTGATTATCCAGCTTCTTAAAATGCGAAATGATGTACGGTATCTCATCAGGCGCAAGCTCTATGCATCTGTCAAGAAATTTTCCGCTGTCCATAAGCCTTTGCAGTCTGTAGGAAATGCTGTCCACATATCTGTAGCCTCTTTCATCCTCAAACAAAACCACGTATTCATCAGAGAAAAGCTGAAAATATGCAGTCTGATCTATAACAGGAACAATCTGCGGCTCTTTCATCCGGCTCTGATAGATTATCGCTCTTACAACATGCTTATCAAACACTATAAGCTTATGTGAAAATATGATATTGGAAAGTGCATGTGCAAGCTCTGTATTTATAAATCCAAGGTCTATCATATCCTCATATAGAACGGCAAGATTGTCATCCATGTGTGAAAGCTCCGCCTGTTCCATAGCAAAACGTCCCATGGTCTTTCTGTATTTGTGATATACTTCAGGCTCTTTATCCTTTGCCGCTATTATATTATTGTACAGTACTGCAAGCTTTCTGTACGGAAGTCTGTTGTCATACTGAAAATATAGCTGTATGATCTGCGGAACCTCTGAAATCTGCCTGTCATCAAGTGTGATGAGAAAGGCTTCATACAGTCCTGTGATCCTAAGCTCCAGCTCTATGCCTTTTTCAAACCATTTATGATATTTTGTATCATTTTGCTGGCATTTAATAAGATAACTGCATATAATACCCACATTTTCAGGCTCCGGGCATACATCGTACGCTGCGGTGAGAATATCAAACACTACCTTGTCAAAACCTCTTGACAGTTCTACAACCTCAAATATCTGCTGTGCAAGCTCACGATTTAGTGCGTTTTCCTTTATTGCCCAGCGAAGAAGTCTTATCTCAAAGGTTCCAAGTTCTTTTAACAGATATGGATCTTTCCATATAAGATAAAATGCTTCCACGTACAGATATGGAGAGGTGCATCCCTTTAAAGCCCAGTATTTTATATCCTTTAATTTGCCAGAATTGTTATCAAAATACTGCTCTCTTAAGAAAAGAAGTACCCAGAAAAGCAGTGAACTGTCAGGATTATCATAAAATATAAGCTCTATCTCATGTGTCACCTTGTCAACGTACGCAGACTCTCTTTCCATAAGAGTCATAAGATACAGATAATAACCCCACAGAGGATCTTTTTTATCTGCGTGGCTGCGCTTAAAGTCATCAAGTATCCACTCCGCATCCTGTCTTTGCCTGTTTATTATGTATGCCTGCGCCTTCATCAGTAAATACATGTCATTGTCAGGCTCTAAGGCATGCAGATGATTTATAATGCTTATCGATTCATTTGCCCATACCCCTGTAACAATATGCTTAAGCCTGTAGTTTATATAAAGCTCCAGCAAGCCGGCTTTACATTCTTTTATGTCCTTGCGCGAAATATCTGAACAGCCCTCATTCTCACTGATACCGGCTGTCACATCGATGGTAAACATCTGATAGACGCCCTCTATATATATACGTCCAAAATTCTTTCCGGCATGCATGGATGATCTGTCGATTATATAATCATAAATGTATGTCTTTCCAATAAAATCCTCGAGAGTAAGAACTGGCTTTGAAAGCTTTATAAAATCACAGTCTGTGTGCACTCTTATCTCTGTATAACCCCAATTTTCGCGTGTGATCTCAAAGCTGCCGCGCTGGTCTTCCGTTGATCCTGCAAATACATCTTCAGTCTTGTTTACTGATATGGATACCGGCTGCTTTTTGTGTATGCCGATAAGAAACTCCTCCATATTCTGGCTGGAAGGCTTTGCAGCAGCTATCCCCTGATAGGTCAGTCTCTCATTAACCTGATCTTTTGAGAGTATATTGAAAAAATTGCGGTTGTAAAAAAGATGATACGCTTCATTCCAGTTATTCTTTGCAAGCTTTGTAAAATCCTCCGTATTTTTTACAATTCCCACGGATGATTCGGCATATAACCGGGTGATCCTGACACAAAAAGAAAGACTGTACTCTATCTGATTACATACAATCACAAAATGTCCCTCGGAGGTATCTCCCTCTTTTAGTCCCCTGCTATGAAATTGATATCGAATCCTGACTTTTTCGCCCTCGAAATGAGGATTCAGACATTCCATCCGTGGATTTGCCGAATAAACTATCCCGCGGATCTTTATCTGATCAGTACTGTCTATAACAAAACTTCCTGTTACGTCCTTGTCCTCTATGACCGACAGGTCAATGCTTTCCTCTGAAAACGCTAAAATCGGTTTCGTGCCTGTAAATCTGCCGGCAGCTATCTGCCCTATACGACTTCGCACAACTGTTACCCCATTTACGTTATTTGTTGATTTTTCTAAAACATATAATATAATAAATTATAAACGATTTGCATTGCTCTTGCAATGCAATTAAGAAAGGAAATTCGGCTATATGATAGAACAAAAAGAACATTTTCATGGCAGCGACCTTGAAAAAATCGAAAAAATATACGGAATCAACAAAGATGACATAATAAGCTTTGCTGCAAATGTCAACCCTCTTGGCGAATCGGGTAAGCTAAAGACAGCCCTCTTCGAGCGCATAGATGCGATAACAAAATACCCTGACAGAGAGTACACTTCTCTTAGAAAAGCTATCGGAAGCTACTGCAAATGCAGTTATGAGCATATCCTTGTGGGAAACGGCTGCACGGAGCTTATTTCACTTTTTATACAGATCACATCACCTAAAGAGACACTTCTGCTAGGTCCTACTTACTCTGAGTACGAACGCGATCTTAAGATAAACGGAAGCGATATAAGCTATTATTTTCTTAAAGAAGAGGATGATTTTGAGGTAGATATAAGTGATTTTATCTCAAATATCAAATCATCCACAGACCTTGTCATAATTTGTAATCCAAATAACCCGACAGGCTCTATAATACGCCCGGCTAAGCTTCGCCTGTTGCTTGACCACTGCCAAAAAAACAATACCTATGTGATGATAGATGAGACTTATATCGAGTTTATGCCTGATGTGGACGAGCTTTCCGCCATCCCGCTTGCAGCAGAATTTGATAATCTTATCATTCTGCGTGGTACATCAAAGTTTTTTGCCACACCGGGACTGAGGCTTGGATATGCCATCACCGGAAACGATCACATACTTACAGAGATAAACACGAACAAAAATCCATGGATGATAAACTCCCTTGCTGTTGTGGCAGGTGAGACAATGTTTATGGATGAGGAATATATAAATAAGACTAGAAATCTTATCCTCTCAGAAAAGACCAGAGTAAAAGAAATGATAGAAACTTCCGGAAAATTCAAGATTTATCCGTCATACTCGAATTTCTATCTTTTAAAGATATTAGACGAAAATATTGATGCGCACATGCTCTTTGAGCGGGCCATAAGACAAAACATGATGATCCGTGACTGTTCTACATTTCCGGGGCTTGAGGATCGTTTCATCCGCTTTTGCATAATGAAGCCGGATGATAACACCCGGCTCATTAACTGCATTACAGCTTCCTGATTTTTTTGTATTTATCTGCTATCCATTCAGTAAAAAGGCTTAGATATCTAAGCAACGGCTCTGTTATGATAGCAAATATGACCATGAGCATCGCACATTGGCGCGAAATGCTTGTTATCGCAAACAGATGACTGATAAACAGCATGCAGTACAGCCAGCCGCATATGAGTGCTATTATCATAAACACATACGCTTTTTTCATAGGCTGCGCGATACGGTAAAGTATCATAAAGCCGACTATCGCAACAAGTATGGTGCAGGAGGTGGACAGACACTCCTGTCCCACCCTAAACTCGCGGCAGAATATAACAAGTCCGCTGACCACAATAAAATCCGTAAGTCCTGCCGGAAGTGCTTTTATAAACACATTTGGCAGGAATTTTCCTTTTATGAGGGATTTGTTAGGCTCAAGTGCCAGCACAAATGACGGAATACCTATCGTAAACATGCTTATAAGCGATACCTGTGACGGCTCAAGCGGATAGTCAAGCATCAGTATGACAGAGAATATCGCAAGCAGCATCGAAAATATGTTCTTCACCAGAAACAGCGATGCCGTGCGCTGTATATTGTTTACCACACGACGTCCCTCCAATACTACTCCCGGCATTCTCGAAAAGTCAGAGTCTAAAAGTACAAGCTGGGATGCATTGGAAGCCGCATCGCTTCCCGATGCCATCGCCACGCTGCAGTCGGCGTCCTTTAGTGCAAGCACATCATTCACACCGTCACCTGTCATGGCAACAGTCTGTTTGTGATCCTTTATGGCTTTTATGAGCTTTCTCTTCTGATCAGGTGTCACACGGCCAAACACTGTGTATTTTTCCACCGCGGCATAATAATCCTGATCGCTCGTAAGAGTGGATGCATCTATATAATTCTCAGAATTTTCTATTCCAGCTTCTTTGGCTATTGCTGATACAGTCGCAGGATTATCTCCGGAGATTACTTTTATCTCTACACCACACTCATTGAAATATGAAAAAGTCTCTACCGCACCTTTTCTGATAGGGTTTGAGAGCGCGATTATTCCAAGCGGTGTAACCGCATCAGAAAGAGCCTCCGGCTCTAAAGAACCGTGATATTCGGCTGCGACAAGCACCCGGAATCCGCTGTCACTGTACTTTGCCACAAGAGAACTGATCTTTGAAAAATCCTCTCTCATGATAAACTCAGGCGCACCGATCACATATGTGTGGTCATCAAGCACAATACCCGAATATTTGGTCTTGGATGAAAACCCCTGTACTTTTGAAGCTGTTTTTCCTGTGGTCTGTGTAAAGTACTCTTTTAGTGCTTCCATTGTCGCATTGTCTGCCGCCTGATTTGCGGATATATCGGATACAAGTGTATTAAAATACGTATCTTCTATGCCTGAAAGCGGCTGTGCGGCATAGACCTGCATTCCCGGCTCCGTAATGGTTCCGGTCTTGTCTACACAGAGCACATTTACCCTGGCAAGAGTCTCTATGCATTTCATATCATGCACGAGTACCTTATTCTTTGAAAGCCTTACGGTACTTACAGCCATGGCAACACTCGCTAAAAGATAAAGTCCCTCCGGTATCATTCCTATAACAGCGGCTACCATGCTTGATATACTCTCGCTGAAAGTACCGTCATTGTAAAAATATGACTGCACAAAAAGTGCTATGCCTATCGGAATGATTATGATACCCACAACAAGGATCAATCGGTTTAAGGATCTTATCATCTC
Source organism: Acutalibacteraceae bacterium (assembly GCA_963586665.1). Lineage (GTDB taxonomy): Bacteria > Bacillota > Clostridia > Lachnospirales > Lachnospiraceae > Roseburia. Next base: position 21,946 of record CAVABC010000018.1, on the reverse strand, counting down.
TGACTGTTCCTCTTTGTTGGATTTTGTTGCCTCTATAGTAAGCTTTGATACATACGAGTCCTTCCCAACCCGCGTAAGAAGTGCTTTTGCCTGTCCTGAAACAACAAAGCTTCCGGACAAAAGTTCACTGTCCGGAAGCTTTATGATCTCATCAGACTCTCCTGTAATGAGAGATTCATTTACAGAAATCTCGCCATCGACTACCTTTGCGTCAGCAGGAATCTGGCATCCGGCCTCAAATATGACTAAATCGCCCAGCACAAGCTCATCCGAGGGAACCTCGGTGATCCGTCCGTCTCTTAGTACCTTTGTTTTTGGGGCATTAAGTATGGATAATTTGTCCAATACCTTTTTGGAGTGTATCTCCTGAATTATACCAATAAGTGTATTGGCGATAATAACAGGAAGAAACAGCATATCCCGCCACGCACCGGCTATGGCAAGCAGCACGGCAAGTACAAGAAATACCAGGTTAAAGTATGTAAAAACATTGGATTTTACGATCTCGCCCACAGTCTGTGTGGATGATTCCACCTTTATATTTCCCTCGCCATTTTCCCTTTTTAATTTTACTTCCTCGTTTGACAGTCCTCTTGTCATGTCCATAAAGTCACCTACGTTTCAATAAAATTAAAAACTACTGCTTTAAAAAGTGTCTATAAGATATTATATCTATTTTGCTGATAAAAATTCATGTATTCCCTTTGCTGCAGCTTTTCCTGCACCCATTGCAAGAATAACTGTTGCAGCACCTGTAACAGCATCTCCACCTGCGAATACACCCTCTTTAGATGTAGCACCTGTATCCTCTGTAGCCACGATACATTTTCTCTTGTTTGTATCGAGTCCGATAGTTGTAGAAGAAATAAGAGGGTTTGGAGATGTACCAAGAGACATGATAACTGTATCACAATCCATCTCGTATTCTGAACCAGGGATCTCAACAGGGCTTCTACGTCCTGATGCATCAGGCTCTCCAAGCTCCATCTTGATAAGCTTGACTCCGCGTACCCAGCCGTTCTCATCAACGAGGATCTCTGTAGGATTTTCCAGGAGATCAAAGATAACTCCCTCTTCCTTAGCGTGGTGTACTTCCTCTTTACGTGCAGGAAGCTCCTCTTCACCTCTACGGTATACGATATGAGTCTCAGCACCGAGACGGAGAGCTGTTCTGGCAGCATCCATTGCAACGTTTCCACCACCGACAACTACTACCTTCTTACCTCTTGAGATAGGTGTTTCATATCCCTCTTTGTATGCTTTCATGAGGTTGTTTCTGGTAAGGAACTCGTTTGCGGAGAATACTCCGTTTGCCTGCTCACCAGGGATACCCATGAATCTTGGAAGTCCGGCACCTGAACCGATAAATACAGCCTCAAAGCCTTCCTGTTCCATAAGCTCGTCGATCTTTACGGATTTTCCGATAACAACGTTTGTCTCGATCTTTACACCGAGTAACTTAACATTCTCTACTTCGGCAGCAACAACCTTGTCCTTTGGAAGACGGAACTCAGGAATACCGTAGCTTAATACTCCGCCTGCAGCGTGAAGTGCCTCAAAGATAGTTACGTCATATCCAAGCTTTGCAAGATCTCCTGCACATGTAAGTCCGGCAGGACCTGAACCGATAACTGCAACCTTTTTGCCGTTTTTCTCTGCGGCTGTCTTTGGCTTAACACCGTTCTCTCTTGCTGTATCAGCTACAAATCTCTCAAGCTTGCCGATAGAAATAGGATCACCCTTGAAACCTCTGATACATTTACCCTCACACTGGCTCTCCTGTGGACATACACGGCCACATACGGCAGGGAGTGCAGATGATTCTGAGATAACCTCATAGGCCTTTGTGAAATCACCGTTTTTAACCTGCTCAATGAATGCAGGGATATTGATAGATACAGGACATCCCTTTATACACTGTGCATTTTTACAGTTGAGACATCTTGTAGCCTCAGCCATTGCTTCTTCTTTATTGTATCCGTAGCAAACCTCCTCGAAGTTTGTGGCACGGACTTTTGGCTCCTGCTCTCTGACAGGTACTCTCTTTAATACATCAACTTCCATTATTTGTCACCTCCGCAGTTTCCGCAACCACCGTGATGTGTTGCTCCTTCCTCGTAAGCAAGCTTTGCTCTGCCCTCTTCAGTCTTGTATTGCTGCTGTCTCTTCATAGCCTGATCAAAATCTACAAGATGTCCGTCGAACTCCGGTCCGTCTACACATGCGAATTTGACCTGTCCGTCTACGATAAGACGGCATGCACCACACATACCTGTTCCGTCAACCATGATAGGGTTCATTGAAACGATAGTTGGGATCTCAAGCTGCTTTGTGAGCAGACATGTGAATTTCATCATGATCATTGGTCCGATAGCTACGCAGCAATCATAGGTATTACCTGCGTCAACGAGTGCCTGAAGCTGCTGGCTGCCGTTTCCGTGGAAACCGTATGATCCGTCATCAGTACATACATAAAGATTTCCGGCAACTGCTTTCATCTCATCCTCGTAGAAAAGGATGTCTTTATTTCTGAATCCCATGATGACATCAGCATTAACACCATGCTCTTTGAGCCATTTAACCTGTGGATATACAGGTGCTGTACCAAGTCCTCCGGCGATAAATACGATATGTTTCTTTTTTGTCTCCTCAAGATTTTCTTCCTGACAAAGCTCTGACGGACATCCGAGTGGTCCAACGAAGTCCTCTAAGGAATCGCCCTCTTTAAGAGCCATCATTCTCTCCGTTCCTGCTCCGATAGTCTGTACCACGATAGTAACAGTCTCTTTTTCTCTGTCATAATCACAGATAGTAAGTGGAATTCTCTCTCCCACTTCATCAGTCTTTGCAATGATAAACTGACCAGGCAGACACTCTTTTGCTACACGAGGTGCCTTGATATCCATAAGGATAATGTTGTCAGCCAATTTTTCTCTTCGAACTATTGGATACATAGTTTCCCTCCTAGTTAAATCTTTAGCGATATATCTAATCTCTATTTGCATATATTATTAAAGGCGCACATAATAGTACGCCTTATAATTTTAAATGATATGGTATAATTTTACAATATGTTTCTGCGTTTATACTATAACAAAATATTATACTGTGTATAAATCTTATGAGAAATATACCAGTTCGTCCTCCGGTTTCTCAGCTGGTTCAATAGATATAGGATAAAGAACAGGTCCTTTGCCCTTATATTCCTTTGCAAACTCCACATGAACCCTTGCAGTTATGGTGATCCATGACTTGTGAGGAATGGTATTCTCTTTCTCGTACTTACACTTGAAACCGATGAAGGTCACATCCTCTATACAGCAGGTCATTGCAAAACGTCCCGGAACCATAACGCCCTTACGAAGCTTGTCTGGATTGTATACAAGAGCGAGGAATTTGATCACTTTGCCATCGTACTTTTTGTAATTCTCCATAGCATCCATATACCATATAGCATAGTCTGCATCGGAAAGCTCAATGACATCCTGGTTGATGTCAAACGGAAGCTCCTCAGGACGTTCATCTATAGTACCATCCTTTCGCTCATATACTATCTGTGCTTTTCGGTTGATGTTCTTGATGGTACGTCTCAGATGTCCTCTGTCAGTATCATCATCTGTCCTGTTAAAGATGACAACATCACTCTGGAACACCTGTTCCTGCATCATGGCACGCATATTGTTCATATAAAGATCAAATGTAGTAGAATCAACTGTTGCAAGCGACTGCACTATCACCCAGCACTTTGGCAGATCTGCTTCAAGGATCTTGTCAATGCCCCAGGTACCGTTGTACTCGATAAATACCTGCTCGGGAAGATATTGGAGATTTAACTCATTAAGTTTCTCTGCCGTAAAGTCTTCCTCGTTTTCTATTGCAACGACCTTGAAATTGGCAGCCGAAAGCTTTGCCTCGTCATACTCTACATCGCCATCCTCACACATAATGATAAGACCTTTTGCCCCCTCAGCGAAATCATTCTCAAAAATGGTTTCTTTAATAAGGGAAGTCTTTCCACTATCCATGAAACCGGTAAATAAATATACTGGAATCTCTTCAGCCATTAAAATAATTTCCTTTCTCTAACTTAGGCGATACCAAAAAGCTCCTCAAGCTCATGCTCATGGATATCAGTACCGATAACAACAAGACGTCCTGTGTAATCAGGTTCTCCGTCACGAAGCTCATACTCGCCCGGAACCATATCAAAGTAGATCCACTTGCCGTCTGTTCCCTCAACCATGCCCTTTGCACGCAGGATATTGTCATCCTCTACGAATTTCTTGAGGATCTCTTCAAGCTGTGCTCTGTCAAACTTGTGAGGAGTCTCTTTGCCCCAGCTTGTAAATACATCATCTGCATGATGGTGACCGTGCTCATGATCATGATCGTGGCATCCACAAGTGCAGTTCTCGTCATGCTCATGATGGTGCTCATGCTCGTGGTCATGATGAAGTTTGTGCTCCTCATGGTCGTGATCGTGATGATGCTCATGTTCCTCATGGTCGTGATCATGATGATGCTCGTGCTCCTCGTGGTCGTGATCGTGATGATGCTCGTGCTCTTCATGGTCATGATCATGGTGGTGATGATGGTGCACATGCTCTTCCTCGTCATGTGCATGTCTTGCCTCTGCAAGAACCTTCATCTCGAGATTGTCCTGTCCCTCGATAGTCTTTAAAATCTGCTCTCCTGAGATAGCATCCCAGTCCGTTGTGATAACAGATGCCTTAGGATTGAGGTTCTGGATTTTCTTTACACAGAACTCAAGCTGCTCAGGTGTAGCATTCTGGCTGCGGCTTAAGATAACTGTTGTCGCATACTCAATCTGGTTGTTAAAAAACTCACCAAAAGCCTTCATCTGTTTGCTTGCCTTTAATGCATTTACAACTGTAACAAGCGCATTGAGCTTAACATCCTGCTCTTTTTCAATATCTATAACAGATTTCATGACATCTGATAATTTACCTACACCGGATGGCTCAATAAGGATACGATCTGGATGGTATTTGGTGATAACCTCATTTAGGTTCTTTCCGAAATCTCCTACGAGGGAACAGCAGATGCATCCAGAGTTCATTTCTGTGATCTCGATACCTGAATCCTTTAAAAATCCTCCATCGATACCAACCTCACCGAACTCATTCTCGATAAGAACAATCTGCTCACCTTTGAAGGCTTCATCTATCATCTTTTTAATAAATGTAGTCTTTCCTGCTCCAAGGAATCCTGAAATAATGTCAATTTTTGTCATTTTAATTCACTCCTTTTCTTTCCACTAAGTAGTATTGTACTAGCAAAATCATTAATATGCAAATTATAATTTTATAAACAAAAGAACTACCGCAAGCGGTAGTCCTCTCTAATACATTAATTGTATTTTCTTTTTCTAGCTGCTTCAGATTTTTTCTTACGCTTTACGCTTGGTTTCTCGTAATGCTCACGCTTACGAATCTCCTGCTGGATTCCTGCCTTTGCGCAGTTTCTCTTGAATCTACGTAATGCGCTATCTAAAGTTTCGTTTTCTTTAACTATTACACTAGACATAACCTAAAACCTAACCTCCCTCCAGTTGTGTATTGTGCATCAACTGTTAGGTATCTTTACTTAATTGCACTATAAGATATTTTAGCAAAATATCTTGATTTGTCAATACTGATATGAATATTTTTTGCTATATTTTTAAATATTTCATTTTTAATATATTTACAGCCTGATAAATACTGAAGTCTCTTTTTTAAGATCTCCTGCAATCTCGTAGTTTTCATCCATACGTTTAGAGATATTATCCATATCTTCTACGAGAATCTGTGTGCTGTCCGCAGCTGAAACTACACCATTGACACCCTCCTCGATAGCATGTGAAATTGTGCTGACTGAGAGTGCGATCTCCTCCATTGCAGCCTTAAGCGATTCTGTTTTCTGTTCGAATTCGCCCATAGCTTCCTCAATATGGGATGCTTTATCGCGGTATTCACTTCCAGACTCGACAAATTCTGCAAACTCTGGAAGTATTGATTCATTCATATAACTCACAAGATCATTTGCATTATCAGCGAGGTTGTGAACAGCATTTATAACTATGCCATTGATGCGTTGAATATTGTTTGCTGCTTCTTGGCTTGCAGCAGCAAGCTGACTTATCTCAGATGCAACAACAGCAAAACCTCTTCCCGCTTCACCAGCTCTTGCAGCCTCTATAGAAGCATTTAGCGCAAGCAAGTTAGTCTGACTTGCAATATTTAAAATATCATCAGTGAGAGTATTTACCTGATTTACGCTATTGCTGTCTTCTATCGCTTTTTCAAGAACTGTTAGTATGGCATTTACTTTTTCACCGGTAGATTCCATATTTGTCTTTGCGGAATTTTCCAAAGAAAGAGCATGATTTTTCATTTCCTTGGTATAGAGATTTATCTGTGATGTCTTATCTGCTATATCATTTACCTCAGCAGCTACAGATTCTGTATTGTCATTGATGACTGATGCATTATCAGCAATATCCTGCATTGTAGCAGAAAGCTCTTCTGTGAGTGCTGAAAGGTCAGATACACTGCCATTGCTAGTCTGCACACTTTGACGTACTTCATTTACAACTTCTTCCATCTTTGTTGAATTGCGGGTAATGGTTTTAAAAATATCCTGTAACTTCGACATAAACGAGTTTATACCATGACCTACTGCATCAATTTCGGCATTTGTACTTATAGATACTCTCTTTGTAAGATCACCTTGCTTGTTATCTATGTGGACAATGATATCATTTATCTCTTTTTGTGTAGTAGAAAGAGGTTTTATTACCATCTTAAGAACAAGAAGTACGGCAGCGCAAAGTGCAATTATACTAACTGCTATTGTAAATATGCTTGCTATTATTGACGCGCGGTATGTATCCTGAAGATTCTGGCGCTCACTGTCTGTATTTGCATTTACTGTTGTTTTGATATTGGAAATAGAATCCTCGATGACAGATGCATAATTTGAAAGATCGCCATTTGCAAGCTCATATGCGGATTCGTTATTTCCTGCGGCACTATATGCCATTACATTTGCACATTCATATTTTAGGTTTTCATAATTAGAACATATCAGATCGTAATCTGATTTTGCATCGTCATCAACATATCTTAGATATTTATCCAGATTAGCTTCTATTAATGATTCTTCTTCCCTGATCTGTTCTACAATGCTTATCATAGTATTTAGATCGGTAGCAACTATATGAGACAGTGCAAGATTATGAATCTGCATTGTCTGCTGCTCTATCTCGGATAATTCATTGATATTAGTCATTGATCTGTCCGAAATCTCAGTCGCTGCACTGTTCACATTTCTCAGGCTGCTTAAAGCCCATACATTTGATAAAATACTTACGATTCCCAGGATGAACACTGGTATCATAATAATTATTTTAGTGCTTATCTTCTTATTCTGATCCATTTTCATTCCTCCTAGCCTGCGACAGATTGTGTAATCTGTTCTACTAATGAATCCATAATTTCCTGAAGTTCTAATCCTTTTGGATTACCCTCTGACATAGTGGTGCCAAAGGCTGTCATTGCATCCCAAAAACTATTTCCTACCCTTTGAAGAGATCCATATTGTGCCTGATCAGCCACAGCAGTAAGTGCTGGTATTTTAGTCACTGCATCAGATGAGGCGGCATTAATATTTGCTGGTCCCTGATCATTTTTTTCAAGACGAAGCATCTGGTTTTGCTCATTTGTAAACCATTCTGCAAGTTTTGCCGCCCAATCAGGATGTTTGGAGTAGGCACTGACGCCCATATATTTGTATCCTTTAAAAGATGCCATCTGTATCTGCTGTCCTGCACATGTAAATGTAGGAAGCTTTACTGCTCCATAGTTTTCGCCCCATATCTCTTTAATCGAAGCAGCATTCCACGCCCCACTTATTCCGGCTATCACAGAACCATCCTGCGCTCCGGCTAAAAAATCGCTGTCTACGGCATTTTTAAATCCCGAACTTGCTGCAATTGATAGAAGTGACTGCGCGATGTCTACACCTGTTATTGCAGTATCTGTCGCATTCCAATTGCAATGATTTGTAACACCATCATCATTTACACCAAATTCCAGTCCTGTATTTCCGAAAAATGCATATAAATACCAGCCAGAACTCCAATCCATTGTGATTTTTTTGCCACTAGCTGCTGCTACGGAAAGCATTCCGTCAAGTGTAACCGTATCCGCATCAGTAAAATAATCTTTATTATAATACATGAAATATCCATTATCAGCAGTCATAGGATATGCGTATAACACATCGTTTACAGTTGCCGCTTCTATAGCACCCTCATCATTTGCCGCCTTTATCGTATCTGAATCAGGTACAGGATATAAAGCTCCACCTGCAACAAGCCCTGTAATCTGGTCATCTGCCAAAGGATAAACATCAGCAGAATTGTTGATATCACTAAGTGCATTATTTTTGGCTTCTGAATCTTTTGAATCTACAAGTGTAATCTCAAAAGAAGCCCGACCCGAATATTCTTGTTTGAAACTGTCGATCATCTCATTCATAAGATCAAAATTGCTTTCCTCAGACCATACTGTAAGAGAAATCGTGCCAGACTCAGTAATGTCCTCTGCCCCCGTCTGCGTACTGTCAGGCTGCGTAGCATTGCCACATGATGTCAAAGAGGAAATGCCAAAACATACTGCAAAAATAGCAGAAATATATTTTTTTTTCATATTTAAAACACCCTTTCTGATTTTTATAGTGCTATTTTATCATATTTTATTCAAATAAGAAAGAGTAGAATTTGTGTCATATGCATATAATTTCGCATATTTTAGTGCGTTTCGTATTAAAATTGCACATCATTATCGCTCAAACATTTCCTATTCAGCAAAAAGCAGGTATCTTTCAGGATACCTGCTTTTTGAATATCGAGCATTAAATCTGACACAGTTTATTAGAGGATGGGTAAATTACTTTGGAATGACAGATATCAACTAAAAATTAGCCTCCTACTCGATTACATTTAAAATATTAAGTTATAAATCAATTATTTAATCATACCTTCTAAGGCACCCTTTGCAGCTGCGATAGCATCAGGAATACCAGCCGGATTCTTTCCTCCAGCCTGTGCCATATTTGGACGTCCACCACCGCCACCGCCTACATTTGAAGCGATCGTTTTGATAAGATTTCCTGCATGTGCGCCCTGCTTGATAGCTCCGTCTGTAGCCATAGCAATGAGATTTACCTTGCCGTCATTTGCAGATGCCAGTACGACAACGCCATCGCCAAGCTTCTCCTTAAGAGAATCTCCAAGATCACGGAGTCCGTTCATATCAACTCCGTCAACACTTGTTGCAAGGAGCTTAACACCATTTACTTCTATTACCTGATCCATAACATCACCGAGAGCATCCTTTGCAGCCTTGCTCTTTAATGACTCGTTCTCGCTCTGGAGGGCTTTCATCTCAGCCATGAGGTGCTCAAGTCTCTCAACAAGGTTTGCAGGTGTAGATTTAACTACCTTTGCTGCCTCGTTAAGCTCATCCTCAAGCTTGTTATAGTATGCAAATACATTGTCACCGGTAATTGCCTCGATACGTCTGACACCGGCAGCAACACCGCTCTCTGAAAGGATCTTAAAAGCTGTGATCTCTGAGGTATTCTTTACATGTGTACCACCACAGAACTCTTTAGAGAAATCGCCCATAGATACTACACGTACCTTCTCACCGTATTTCTCACCGAAAAGTGCCATAGCACCTGTCTTTTTAGCCTCATCAACAGTCATGATATCTGTGTGGACATCAATAGCCTCAGCTATCTTTTCATTGACCATATCCTCTACCTTTTTAAGCTCCTCAGGAGTCATTGCAGAGAAATGAGAGAAATCAAATCTGGTTCTCTCTGCATCCTGATATGAACCTGCCTGCTCAACATGTGTACCAAGTACCTCACGGAGAGCTTTCTGAAGAAGGTGAGTTGCAGAATGGTTTCTGCAGGTCTTTGCACGCAAAGTCTTGTCCACTGAAAGTGTAACCTGCTCGCCCGCACGGATCATACCCTCTGATACATATCCGACATGTGCATATCTGTTTCCTACAACCTTTACAGTATCCTCTACTACGAATGTACCGCTCTCTGATTTGATGATACCCTTATCTCCCTGCTGACCACCCATGGTAGCATAGAAAGGAGTATTGGCAACGATTACAGAACCCTTCTCACCATCAGATAAAGCCTCTACAACCTCTGTGGCATTTGTAAGGAATGCTACTTTTGAAGTATCCTCAAGCTTGTCATAGCCTGTAAACTCTGTGATAAGGTCTGACTCTATATCGTTGTATACATTGGCATCTGCACCCATGTAGTTTGTCTCTTTACGGGCACCTCTGGCTGTCTGTCTCTGTTTCTCCATACATGCCTCAAATCCCGCATCATCATATGTAAAGCCTTTTTCCTCAAGGATCTCTGCTGTAAGATCGATAGGGAATCCATATGTGTCATAAAGCTTGAAAGCATCCTCACCTGAAAGTATCTTTACTCCGTCAGCCTTCATATGCTCTTCCATCTCTGCAAGGATACCAAGTCCCTGATCGATAGTCTTTGCGAATTTCTCCTCTTCCTGAGTAAGCACTTTAAGGATAAAATCTTTCTTCTCCTCAAGCTCTGGATATCCGTCCTTGCTCTCGTTGATAACAACCTGTGCGATCTTTGCAAGGAATGCTCCCTCTATGCCGAGTGTACGTCCATGCATAGCTGCACGTCTGATGATACGGCGGAGTACATAGCCTCTGCCCTCGTTGCTAGGCATAACACCATCAGAGATAAGGAAGGTTGATGAACGGATATGATCTGTGATAAGTCTGATAGACACATCATCCATCTCATCTACATGATATTTCTTGCCTGAAAGCTCGCATACCTTGTCGCGGATAGCTTTCATGGTATCTATATCGAATACGGAATCAACATCCTGCATAACAACAGCGAGACGCTCAAGTCCCATACCTGTATCGATGTTCTTATTCTCAAGCTCTGTGTAACCACCGTGTCCGTCACCGTTGAACTGTGTGAATACGTTGTTCCATACCTCCATGAAACGATCACACTCACAGCCAACCTTACAGTCAGGGCTGCCACAGCCGTATTTCTCGCCACGGTCATAATAGATCTCAGAACATGGTCCGCAAGGTCCTGCTCCGTGCTCCCAGAAGTTGTCACACTCGCCTGTCTCAGGATCTCTATAGAAACGTGTGATCTTCTCAGCAGGAACACCTACTTCTTTTGTCCAGATGTCAAATGCCTCATCATCCTCTCCGTAAATAGATGGATAAAGTCTGTCCTCCTCAAGTCCGAGCACCTTTGTAAGGAACTCCCATGACCATTCGATTGCCTCATGCTTGAAGTAATCACCGAAAGAGAAGTTACCAAGCATCTCAAAGAATGTAAGGTGACGCGCTGTTTTACCTACGTTTTCGATATCACCTGTTCTTACACACTTCTGGCATGTAGTCACACGACGTCTCGGTGGAATCTCCTGTCCTGTAAAATATGGTTTAAGAGGTGCCATACCTGCATTGATAAGCAGTAAGCTGTTGTCATTGTGAGGCACCAGTGAAAAACTCTTCATTGCGAGATGTCCCTTGCTCTCGAAGAACTCAAGGTACATACGACGTAATTCGTTAACGCCATAACTCTTCTTCATTACTCAAATCTCCTATTCTTTTGTCTTTGCATCTTTTCTCTTGCGAAGCTTTACCCCGACTAAGCCACCGCAGAGACCTATAGCTGCTAAAACAATCATAATAATAACATATTGTGCAACGCACATAAAAAAAGACCCCATCATTAAATCCTCCTAAAATAATTGAACTAATTTATTATAAATGAACTTTTCAAATAATTCAATAGTTCTCTCCAAATGCGAACGTCTGATTTTCACGTTCTATATCAATAACACGGTCAGCCATCTCCTTATTGGACAGTCTCTTCTTGTATTCGGCTATGCCGCTGTAGTTCTGCCACATATGCATCGGAAATACATATTCTGCTCCCGTATTATGTAAAAAGTAGTCAAATCCGTTGAACTGATACTCTCCGAGCTTCGGGTCCATAGGGAAAAATGCAACATTTATCGGCTTGCCCGCCAGCCGCTTTATCTCATGCCTGAAATTGCGCCTCGTAATGCCGTTTACCAGATCTCCTGCACCTTCCCACTCCCAGTCATTTAAATCTCCTGCGTGGAAAAGGCTGACTCCATGTGATGTCACGTAAAATGCCACTCCTGCATCCGTAGACCTGAATGTTGTGATATCAAGATCATCCACATGATATTCATTCTCAGGCGAAACAAAGGTCACCTTGTCACGTACAGCCGGATCTATTCCGTGTTTCTTTAAGAAATTGGGACTGATCCTGATATCCTTTGACAGAATATAATGAATGTTCTCATAACGCTCTGCCATACGCAGTATATCCATATCGTAATGATCCTTGTGGCAATGGCTGGCAAACATATATATCTTTGTGTCAGGTTCATAATCGGGCAGCCTGCCTGTAAAATGCTTGCCCTCGACACTGTCACCGTCAAAATAATCAAATACGAGCACTTTATCATCTATCTCAACCAGAAAGCAACTGTGATGTATAAAAACTATCTGCATGTCGTCTCTCCTTTCTGTTTTTCTTTGTGTATTTTATAATTATAACACCGCTTATCAATTACCGCCATAAAAAAAATATGAGACCGGCTGCATTATAAACAACCGATCCCATGGTCAATTATGCCATACCGTTTACGGATTTGTATTTCCAGAGCATTTCCGCATGGTTTTGTTCCTCGATCTGGATATCCGCCAGAAGTTTTCTAATATTGGAATCCCCAAATACAAACACATCCGAATTGTACTCTCCAGATACGAGCTTTTCCGTACCTATACAGTCTGTCGCAAGGTAGCAGTCTTCCTTTTTGTCCTCGGAATTGCCAAGAGAATCATAAGTGGCTGTAGGATTATAATTCTTTCCCTTTGCATCATTACAGTCAACCGAAGGCACCTTCCCCTCTATGACCTGTGTAAGTGAATCAAAATGCTTCTGCTCTTCCTTTGCAATATCAGAAAACAAATCGCGAAGCACCGGGTCTTTCGCCTGCTGGCTGTACTTGGTATATTTGTCAACGCAAGCCTGCTCCTGTGTCTTTAAATCTTCGATGGCATTAGTTTCTTTCTCAGTTAAAATCATAATAAATTACCTCCTTGTCGGTATTATTATGGTAGTTACCCGTGGAAATATACGCATCTGTTTATGTCAATTCAATTTCATAAAAATAAATTTTATGCGCACCCTATGTATCAGAATAAATATTATGACGGAGGAAAGCATATGGAAAAGAATAAAGAATATACCACTTATAATGAAAAAGACGATCAGACCGATTGCAACCGCCAGAGCGCGTACTGTAACGGCTATGCCGATCTGCCGCTCGGCTGTGTCTGTGAAGGCACTGAAATACGAAACAGTGCCGATGAAAATGTAAAAATATATAAGATAAAACGTTCCAGATGATCGTATACGCATATTCCTATATTTATATTCATATACTAAAAATATGAAAGATGTAAGAAATATAAGAACAATGCAAAACAAAAACCGAATAATCTATATCACAGGCTATATTGCAGTGGCAATCCTTGGCACACTCCTGCACTTTGTGTATGAATGGAGCGGCTCAAATATGATCGTAGGACTGTTTTCAGCCACAAACGAATCCACCTGGGAGCATATGAAGCTGGCGTTTTACCCGATGTTCATATTCTCTATCGTATTTATGATACTTTATATGAAACAGCCCCGTCACGGCAAAATGACCTCTCCCGGCTGCGTAGCCGCAAACCTTGCAGAATCCACACTGCTTGCCACCTGGCTTATCCCTGTGATGTTCTACACTTACTCCGGAATACTCGGCTTTAACACCGCATTCGTGGATATAGCTATATTTTTCATAAGTGTACTACTCGGATTCATACACCTGTGGAAGCTTCAAAGCCGCGATGACTGCGGCTGCTATGGTTTCCTTATCATAGCAGTCGCACAGCTTATCGCCTTCTGGGTATTTACAAATGAACCTCCTGCGCTTGGATTATTTATCCCTCCTGTTGGATAATCATGACATCTCGTAGTAGTGAGCATATATGCCGCCCTGCGCAAGCAGTTCTTCATGTGTTCCACGCTCCGCAATGCCGTTATCCGCAACAACAAGTATCTCGTCTGCATTGCGTATAGTAGAAAGTCTGTGAGCAATGGTAATAGTTGTCCTGTCCTTTGCAAGCTCCTCGAGGCTCTTTTGGATATAACGCTCGCTCTCATTGTCAAGAGCACTTGTAGCCTCATCGAGCACAAGGATCGGAGGATTTTTAAGGAAAACTCTCGCTATCGAGATACGCTGCTTTTGTCCTCCTGAGAGTCTTGTGCCACGCTCTCCCACAAACGTATCATATCCGTCAGGCAGTTCCATTATAAAATCGTGTATGTTCGCCTTTTTTGCTGCATCCATGATCTCATCCATAGTGGCATCAGGTTTTCCGTAAGCAATATTGTCCTTTATGCTGCCGCAGAACAGATACACATCCTGCTGGACAAGTCCGATATGGCCACGGAGACTTTCAAGTGTAAGTTTTCTTACATCAACACCATCTATAGTAACCCTGCCGCCCGTAACATCATAAAACCTTGGAAGAAGTGAACAGATCGTAGTTTTTCCGCTTCCGGAAGGGCCGACAAGAGCTATTGATTTTCCGGCAGGAATAGAAAATGACACATGAGACAACACCGGTGTATCATCATCGCTGTAGTGGAAGGAAACATCCTCATAGCACACATCTCCTTTTACATTCGTAAGCTCCCTCGCATCAGGAGCATCCACTATTTCAGGCTTTGTCTCTACCACATCCAGAAATCTCTTAAATCCCGAAAAACCTTTCTGCATCATTTCAGTAAGCTCCACAAGAATCTGTATAGGACTGATGAAAATACCTATATAAAGAGCATACATGGCAAGATCCGAAGCTGCCATCTTTCCGCGTGCAATAAGCCAGCCTCCGAATACCAGAGTGATCATATACATAAGCCCCTGAAAAAACAGGTTTCCGCTCATAAAACTTCCCATGCAGCGGTAGTTGGCATCCTTTGAGATAAGAAATGCCTCATTACTTTTATCGAATTTTTTCTCCTCAATACGCTCATTCGCAAACGACTGCACTACCCTGATACCTGAAAGTGTATCCTGCAGGCTCGAATTTATATCTCCAATCTTTCGTCTGTTGTCCATAAAGGTTTCCTGCATACGCTTATTCTGTCCGTAGGAAAAAATAAGCATGAACACAACCAGAATAAGCATAGGGATAGCAAGCATCCAGTTTATCATAAATAAGAATATAAAAGATCCTATGATCTTGATAAGCGATATAAAAAGATTTTCCGGACCGTGGTGCGCAAGCTCTGATATATCAAAAAGATCTGATACAAGCTTACTCATCATCTGTCCTGAATTGTTCTGATCATAGTATGAAAACGAAAGTCTTTCATAATGATCGAACAGCTCTTTTCTCATGTCTCGTTCCATCCGTGCGCCCATCATATGTCCTGCATATGTGACATAATATTTGCACAGTGTCTGAATAACATATGCCGCCAAAAGTGCTATCGCTATAGGCAAAAGTGCCGACAGTATCTTCTCCGCAGATCCGGCAAACAACGTCTTTGTAAGAGTCCTCAAAATCTGCGGAAATGCCAGATCCACAAGGCTTATAACCGTTGCACAAAACAGGTCTATGAAAAACACCGCTTTGTAAGGTTTATAGTATCTGATAAATTTTTTTAACGTATCCATTAATCTATATCCCATCCTTCTATAATTTTATTCATATGTGATACAGCTTTTTAGCTATACAAACCATATCACACTATAGCATTTTAGCAGACATATCAGGAATTTCAACAATAAATTGTACACGGGGACTATACTCCTATAGTAAAGCGCACTCTATTATGATAAACTTTAATCAACTACATCACAGTACGTATCAAGGAGGAAATTTATGAATTACAGTATTGAAGGAGAACCATTACCGGTAGTTATCTGCAATCTCGAAGCAAACGAGACGATGATAACAGAAAAGGGAGCAATGTCCTGGATGACACCAAATATGAAAATGGAGACTACATCAAACGGTGGACTTGGAAAAATGTTCGGCAGAGCTTTTTCAGGTGAGAGCATGTTCCAGAACCGCTATACATCAATGGGTGGTCAGGGAATGATCGCATTTGCATCAAGCTTTCCGGGATGTATAAGACCATTTCAGATCGCACCGGGTCAGGAAATCGTAGCACAAAAGACAGCATTCCTTGCATCTACAGCAGGAGTCGAACTGTCCATCTTCTTCCAGAAGAGATTTGGTGCCGGTTTCTTTGGCGGTGAGGGATTTATCATGCAGCGTCTCTCGGGAAACGGAATCGTTTTCTTGGAGTTCGATGGATACATAAAAGAATATGAGCTTGCACCGGGTCAGCAGCTTGTCGTTGACACTGGATATCTTGCAGCCATGACCGCAAGCTGCCAGATCGATATCCAGACAGTACCGGGCATCAAAAATGCCGTATTCGGAGGCGAAGGACTGTTTAACACAGTGATCACAGGCCCTGGCCGCGTATGGCTTCAGAGTATGCCTGTATCACAACTTGCAGGTGCTATCAAACCGTTCATCCCGACCGGCAATTAAAATCTAATGATTTATTGATGATCACCTGATCATATATATGACCACATATTTGGGATAAATATAAGCCACAGACGACATGAGATCTGTGGCTTAATTTTTTACCCTTTATTTTATTTCTTTAAATTAAATGTACTATTTTAATTATTTTACTATCATTTACTGTCTTTTATCACTTCTGATATGCTCTAATATCCGGTCATACTGTGTATACATCTTCTGCACTTCATTCTCCAGAGTATAATAATGCATGATATAAGGAACCAGCAGTACTAAAAACAACAGCGTAAGTATAAAAAGTGCCGGCTGGCAGATAATGAGCGATGCCACTATCGAAATAAGTGTAAGTATCGCAAACGTGACAGTAACTATCAGATGTATGAGCCTCTCGTGCTGGAAAAATCCGATCTGGATCAGGTGTTCCTGTAATATATCGTGCCACTGCTCTATTGATGAAACAGACTCCGGAGCAGCCAGGAGGGCGTCTATTCGCTGGCGGTAGGTGATTATGCGTTTTTTCATAATAGTCACTTCTTTCTAAATACTATATTTCGATTGGCTCTACAATCTTTCTCCAACTACCTTGCACCTCTTCCTGCTAAAGGCGATGCCATATGCAAGGATATCACATCTGCCCTCATCCTTCAGAGCTTCGTCATTCCGTTTTTCCTTTATCTGTGTCACGGCAGCTTCACAGGCTTTATCAAGCTCCTTAATCTCATTAGAATACTTTACCTCTATAACAATCCCTGCATCAGGATCTTCCGGTTTGATCAAAATATCGCTAAAACCATCGCCAGACTCTCTGTTTGATTTAATAAGCCAGTCGGGGTTACTTCCTCGAAGCAATCCAAGCAGCAGACCATGGTAAAAGTTCTCTTTCATATCATCAGGTGCCTTTGTATCAAGCACACTTATCATACGTCCCATAACAATATTAAGCTGTCTTTGGATCTGTGCGTCATCTTTTTCAATAATAGCTTTGGATAAAAGCTTCATGGTATCATTATCATTTGCAACAACAGCCTTGAACCACTCCTGTATCTGCAGAACGAACACCTCACGTACTTCCTTGTTTGGAATAACAAGTTTGTAAGCATAACTCTCGCTATCAGGAAGTTTTGCTTCTCCAACTTTTGTCAGATAACCTGTAGTGAATAATACACTCCACAGATTATCTATTGTTTTATCAATTTCATCATATGTCAGATCCAGGCGAAGCAGTTTGTCTATTGTCTCTCCTGCAACCAGTTTTTCAAGCTCATCTCTCGTAGTCTGGTCTGCCTTGTCAATAAAACGTTTTACCATATCATTGCCGCTACTGTTTATCCAGAATGTACTAGGTCTTACATCCTTATCTGACACCAGTTTTTTGGCAAAATTTATTACATCCCAAGGGCAATATATGTCCGCATTTCCAAAATGATAGCCATCATACCACTCCTTCACATCCGGATATCGTTCAATTCTATCATAATCAGATAACAATTTTCTGACTTCATAATCGGTAAATCCGAACTGTTCATCATGGTCAATATCCACAATGGAATTGATTTCAAAATTATTAAGTCCGGTAAAAATACTCTCCTTTGATACCCGCAGACAGCCTGTAAGCACGGCAAATTGCAGGAACTCATTAGTTTTTAGTGCCTGTCCGAAAAGTGCTCTTATGAGTGAAACCATCTCTTTATAATAACCATTCTGAAACGCCTTATCCAAAGGTACATCATATTCATCTATAAGGATAACAGTTTTCTGGCCATAATGTTTATACAAAAGCTGTGAAAGTAGTTGTAATGATGATACAAGCTTATCTTTATCAAAAACTAACTTACCATTTTTCAGTATCATCAACCCTTTATACTGCTCTTTCTCAATCTGTGTCAATCTGTCACTATCAGCAAGAAAAGACAAGCGAACTATCTCTTTACCGATAATTCTGACAAATGCATCAAAAGCTTCGTCATAGTTTAATCCCTCAACACTCTTGAGGGAGAGAAAAATAACAGGATATTTTCCCATATACTCATCACACAGTTCTTTATTGCCTGAAATATATAAACCATCAAACAAAGACTTATCGGTATCTATCTCAAAAAAGCTTTTAAGCATACTCATATTGAGTGTCTTTCCAAAACGTCGCGGACGTGTGAAAAGAGTCACCTCGCTCCAGTTTTGTAAAAGCTGTTCTATAAGCTGCGTCTTGTCCACATAGTAAAAATGTGATTTACGCAGTTTCTCAAAATCATCAATCCCAACAGGTAATTTCAAAGTATTTACCATAATAGCCTCCAAATATAAAATCCGCTATAACTATCTCTAGTATAGCGGATTCACATAAAAAATACAATTTCAATTATACAAGTCAAACAGCTTATGACATTTCCGGCACCTTATAACCAGCCTTACTCATAGCCTCTTTAAGTTCATCAATAGACATTCCAGCATCCTCTGCGCCTTCCGGAAGAGAAATCCTGCCGCTTGAGACATATTTAAAGATCATCTTTTTCTCACCGATATCTATGCCATCTTCACGCGCCTCTTCC
Source organism: Acutalibacteraceae bacterium (assembly GCA_963586665.1). Lineage (GTDB taxonomy): Bacteria > Bacillota > Clostridia > Lachnospirales > Lachnospiraceae > Roseburia. The sequence goes on along the minus strand of CAVABC010000018.1, from coordinate 2,640 downwards.
TTGATGCCATTTACAAATACCTGCTCATCATACTCTGTTATACACACATCTATCACCTCTGCTCTGTGCTTAGTAAGAAAAGCACTCACTTCCTATTATTTGCCCTGATATTGACTGTATACTTTTTCTAAAACCTTTAAATCACAACATCTCTTCTTGATTTTTACATCTAATTGTGATAATTCTTCATCATTACTCAAAACGATATTTCTAAGTTTTGATGCTGAATTTGTGATTGCCGTCATATCAGACTTTATTGCTCGATATTGATTTTGCAACAGTCTTTTATAGCATTCATATAATGCTAAATGAGTTGGACAAGGAACTTGAGCGTAGAGGACATAAATTTGTCCGATATGCAGATGATTGTATGATTTTCTGTAAAAGTAGAAAAAGTGCAGAAAGAACCTTGGAAAACATTATTCCGTTTATTGAAGGAAAGCTTTTCCTAAAAGTAAATAGGAAGAAAACGGAGGTGGCTCATATAAGCAAAGTCAAATATCTTGGCTATACCTTTTATAGATATAAAGGTAAATGCAGATTTAGAGTACACGCAAAGTCGGTAGTTAAGATGAGAAACAAAATCAAAGAACTCACTGACAGAAATAAAGGCATTAGTAATGCGAAGCGAGAGAAGACATATCAGGAGTATGTGCGAGGATGGGTGGAATATTTCAGACTTGCAGATATGAAAGAGCTTCTCAGAAAAACGGATGAATGGGCAAGACGAAGAATCCGAGCGGTCTATTGGAAACAATGGAAGAAAATCAAGACAAGGTACCGAATGCTAAAAGCGTTGGGACTAGAGGATTGGAAAGTCAAGGAACTTGCTTATAGTAGAAAAGGTTACTGGAGAATGGCGAAAGCCATGAACCAAATCTTTTCTAAGAAAATAATAGCCAAGCTAGGATATACCTCCATGCTTGACTATTATCTAACAGTTTGTGAAAACTAAAGAACCGCCGTATACGGAACCGTATGTACAGTGGTGTGAGAGGTCGGCTAATCAACTAATGGTTAGCCTCCTACTCGATTTTTTCTTGATGGTGGAGACTCACCAGCTTTTCTTTAAACTTATTATAACCAAATATTACGTTTTTAGTGACAAATTTTTATGCCATTTCCGGCACCTTATAACCAGCCTTACTCATAGCCTCTTTGAGTTCATCAATAGACATTCCAGCATCCTCTGCGCCTTCCGAAAGAGAAATCCTGCCGCTTGAGACATATTTAAAGATCATTTTCTTCTCGCCAATATCAATGCCCTCTTGGCGTCCCTCTTTTATGCCCTCCTCGCGAATGCCATTTACAAACACCTGTTCATCGTACTCTGTTATACACACATCTATCACCTCTGCTCTGTGCTTCGTAAGAAAAGCACTCAAAATATCATGGTCTATACAGTAAGTCACTGCCTTGTCAACAGCTTCCTCAACTTCCATCCCCTGTGATCTGTTCTGCCGTATTTCCTCAATAAGGAGCATATATTCCTGCAATGGCTTGCAGTTATTTAGCAGATCATCATTCTTGCCACTATTGATATTTACCATATTGGCAGTCCACTCGAAATCACCACTTGTATCCTCATGAATAAATGCATCTGACAGCCTAAGCTTCATAAATGCCGGCTGCTCTGAAGTGCCATTATAAAGTACAGTGTACCTCGGTGTTGGAAGCTTAATAAGTGTTGAACCGTAAATATTGTAAAAATGCTCGATAATGTATCTATCATACATTTTACTGAAATACATCATGCCCCTAAGTGGCATGTTTGGATTGTAGGAGCTTTGCTGCTCCCATAGATGTAAATAACTATCCAGAAGAATTGATACGTCATTCTTCATTTCAATATAAATCACGTTGTCAATCGTATAAATCTGTATATCATTCACATCCGTGTGCGAGGTATTGCATAATGCATTATACAAGGATAAAATATTTTCCTTGTACTCCTCGTTGCCAAATAAAAGACAAAATAATCTGTCCTTATATCGTTTATTTATATTCATAAGTAAGATACTCCTTTGAAAAATTACTATTTCATAATCTCACAGGAGAATCGATGTCAATATTATTATACTATTTGTGGTTGAAAGATGGCAAGAAAATTTTAAAACATTACAAAATCCGCTACACTTGTCACAAGTATAACGGATTCAAATAAAAATACACTTTTTACTTATGACAGCTTCTCCACCACCATATCTACATACTTACGACATATATCTTCGGACTCAGCCTCTACCATAACCCTGATAACAGGCTCTGTCCCTGACTCACGAACAAGGATTCGTCCCGTATCACCAAGTTCAGCAGTAACCTGATCAATAGCAGCCTGTACCTCAGGATTTGCAAGAGCTTCTGCCTTGTCTGCCACACGTACATTCTGTAAAACCTGCGGATAAATGGTAAGCCCTTCACAAAGCTGGCTCATCTTCTGTTTCCTTGCCATCATGACTTCCATCATCTTAAGGCTTGTAAGTATACCGTCACCAGTAGATGCATATTTAGAAAAGATAATGTGTCCTGACTGCTCGCCACCGATACGGCAGCCGTTTTGCTGCATGTACTCATACACGTATTTATCTCCTGTTATGAAGTGACTTTTGTCAAGAGTTAATTTCAAGAAATTTTTCTTAA
>CAVABC010000017.1:17521-40887 GCA_963586665.1 Acutalibacteraceae bacterium | reverse complement strand
CATATATACAGTTCATGACTGTGGCAAGCATACCGATCTGATCAGCCTTGGTACGGTCGATAGTCTCACTTGTTCTTCCTCTCCAGAAGTTACCGCCTCCGATAACGATACCTACCTCTGTACCGTTGTCAACAAGCTGTTTTACTTGCTTTGCAACTTCGATGACTGTTGGCTCATCAAAGCCGTGGTGCTTGTCCCCTGCGAGGGCTTCTCCACTAAGTTTTAATAATATTCTGCTCATAAAAGCTGACTCCTTTATTTGCTATAGCTGTTTTTATCTTCCTTCGAATAATCCCTGAACATCAATATCAGCGTAAGACTGAGAACAGAAACCTTCGATAACGGCTCCGTTGTTGATCTGTACTGAACGTGATTTGATATTTCCCATAATAACTGCTGAAGTATCTACTACAACAGGTCCCTGAACATCGATATCACCCTTTACGGCACCTGCGATAACTGCAGAAGCTGCTGAGATGTTTCCGATGATAACTGAGCCTGCACCGACCTTTACAGTACCTGTTGATGAAATCTCACCCTCAACCTTTGCTACGTCAGCGAAGAACTCTGATGAGTTTGTGTTTCCGTTGATAGTTCCTGTTACAACGATCTTTCCGTTACACATAACGTTTCCGTTGATTGTTCCCTGAATATCAAAAGATCCTGAAGACTGTAAATCACCTGCAAGAACAGTGCTTGCTGTGATAACAGATGTCTCGTCCTGTACTTCTCCTGAAATAATTGTGTTGTTAACTAATGGTGTTTCGTTCATTTTTGCTACTGGCTCCTCTTTTGCTGTATTATTTATAATTGTCTGTTCTGCAAAGTTTGCACTAGGAGTTACTTTTGGCGCTGCAGGCTGTGGTGCTACTGTCTCATCAACATGCTGTAATAAACCGTCAAGCTTTGAAAGCTCGGACGCAACATCAACATTCTCCCCGATAGTGTCTACGACAAGATTGTCTGCTGTTGTGCTTTTTGGCTCGACATTTTTCTCAGGAGTTTCAGGAACTTCACCTGGTACCAGTTCATTTACTGCCTGTGAAAAATCATCTTTAAAATCTTTGAATAATCCCATTGATATTTCCTCCGTTTTATTGTCATTATCCAACAGTATCTGCTTTGATATATTGAACTTTATATGTATTGTTATCAATCGGCAAAATCTCGGCATTCATGCTGTTTAATGCTTCAATCAGCGGGCCTATGGCCTCTGCCGTGGTTGATCTGTTTGAATCATCGTGTAACAGAACTACGGAATTAACGTAGCCGGTAATCCCTGTTGTGACATTGGACACGATATTGTCGACTGTACAGTCATCAGCCGTATCTGCGGCATTGACATTCCAGTCATAGTAAGTGATATTTTTTTGATTGAGTATTCTGACCAGATCAACCATATCGACATTACTGATCTGATTCATACTGCCACCTGGAAAACGATATATTTCAGGTGTTGTACCCGTTATATTTGTAATATAGTCGGAAATACGTGTAAGATCTTCGGTAAAAGAATCAGTGGAATCATATATCTGACTATAAGAATTACTGTAGGAATTCATTGCTATCGTGTGACCTTCGTTTACGATACGACGATATACGTCATCGTATTTACCGGAGTCAGCACCTGCAACAAAAAATGTAGCCTTAACATTGTATTGTGCTAAGGCATCCAGTATTGTATTGGTGTTATCACCAGGGATACTGTCAAAAGTAAGATATACTTTTCTGGTATCCCCATCGTGATACACATTGTCCTCTGAATCAAGCTGTTTTACAACAGTCTGTTCCGGTTCAGTAGATGCAGCACTTTGGGAATCTGAGTCAGAATCAATATTCTCTGTGTCATCAGACACATTTGATGATATTGCGGTGTTTAGTTGAAGTTCTAACTTGTAGATACGGGAATTCAGCTTAACTACCATCACACCAAGTACAACTATCGCTAAAAGGGATACAGCCATCCATATGGCAATCGTCATAATGATGCTTGTCTTGATCCGGCTCACACGCTTCCTACGCTGTTTCTGCTGTTCTGCAATTTCTTTGTCTTTTGAGTCCATACACTTCCCCCGTTGTGAGTGATCCGAATTATTACATAATTCCTTATATTATTCTATCATATTTTCGTGTCTTGTAAAGATACAAAAATTCCGCAAAAGTTTAAATTCGCTTAAACTTTTGCGGAACTGCAATTCGTTTAATCTGTGTGTACAGTATTCTGGATCAGATTTTAGACTCCTGCCATCTGAGCTGCTACCTCAGCTGCGAAATCTTCATTTTTCTTCTCCATACCTTCACCAACTTCGAAACGAACCATCTTTGTGATTGTAAGATCCTTAGAAACTGACTCAAGGTATTTACCTACTGCCTGTTTTCCATCCTCAGCTTTAACGTATGTCTGGTCAAGAAGGCAGATCTCTTTTAACTGCTTAGATACACGTCCCTCAACAAGACCGCCAAACATCTTCTCAGCTGTGATAGACTCCTTATCAGCCATTGCTAACTCACCGAGTTTGGCCTTTGCTGCATCTGAAAGGAAATTCCATACATAGTTCATATTGCTCTTGTGCTCGTTGAAGTTGTTGATATCCTCATCACTCCATAATTTCTCATTGATAGCCTTATCAAGTAATTTGTTAAGAATAGGCTTTGGAAGTGTTGTAGCATCATTTAATGCGCTGTCGATAGTGATCTCTCTGATCTTTGCAAGCTCATCTGCTGAGATGTCATTTCTGCTGATGTACTGTGGGTTCATAGCAGCAACCTGCATTGCGATATTTGTAAGAGCCTCTTTAGCAGCGTCATCTGTTGCACCGTTTGCTGCGATAACAACACCGATTCTTCCACCACCGTGGATGTAAGAAGTAACAACATCACCTGTTACTTTTGCAAATCTACGAACAGATAATTTCTCTCCGATTGTAGCAGTTTTCTCAACGAGTAAGTCGTTAAGTCCGTTTGTAGCAAGAAGAGCATCGATGTCCTCTCCGTTTGCTCCACCGTTTAAGTCAGAAGCAAGTGCTGTATCAGCAACAGTCTGAACGAACTCCTGGAATGTCTCGTTTTTAGCAACGAAGTCTGTCTCTGAGTTAACCTCAGCTACAACTGCAACGTTTCCGTCTACTGCAACACGAGCGATACCTTCAGCGGCAATTCTGCTCTGTTTCTTTTCCATTTTAGCTGCACCGCTTTTTCTTAAAACCTCAACAGCGGCATCCATATCACCGTTTGTCTCTGTTAAAGCCTTTTTGCAGTCCATCATTCCTGCGCCAGTCATCTCACGCAGCTCTTTTACCATTCCTGCTGTAATAGCCATCTTAATTGTCCTCCGATTTTATTAATCTAATTGATCTATTTTATTCCTCAACTGTCTCTTCAACAGCGTCCTCAGCAGCAGCTACTTCCTCTGCTCCCTGATTAGCCTCGATAACAGCGTCTGCCATCTTAGATACGATTAATTTAACGGCTCTGATAGCGTCATCGTTTCCAGGGATAACGTAATCTAACTCGTCAGGATCACAGTTTGTATCAGCGATTCCGATAAGAGTGATTCCAAGTGCCTGAGCCTCCTGGATACAGATACGCTCTTTCTTAGGATCTACTACGAAGATAGCGTCAGGGATTCTCTTCATCTCTTTGATTCCGCCAAGGTTCTTCTCAAGCTTATCCCACTCTTTTTTTAGTGCGATTACTTCTTTTTTAGGAAGAACATCGAATGTTCCGTCTTCTGCCATTGTCTCGATAGCTTTAAGTCTTGCGATACGGCTCTGGATTGTGCGGAAGTTTGTAAGCATTCCACCTAACCATCTCTCGTTTACATAGTACATTCCACAACGCTCTGCCTCAGTCTTGATAGCGTCCTGAGCCTGTTTCTTTGTACCTACGAAAAGGATTGTACCACCCTGAGCTGCGATATCAGATACTGCATCATATGCCTCATCAACTTTTCCTACAGATTTCTGTAAGTCGATGATGTAGATACCATTACGCTCTGTGTAGATGTAAGGAGCCATTTTAGGGTTCCATCTTCTTGTCTGATGTCCGAAATGAACACCTGCCTCGAGTAACTGTTTCATTGAAATTACGCTCATTTTAATTACCTCCATTTGGTTGTTTTCTTCCGTGTGTTTCCAAGCAGATCAGCCACCGGTAAGCGTTATCCGGCACCGGCGATCTTCCGCACACGTGCTTTATAGTATTTAAGCCTTTGGAATTATAACATACCAAAGGCTTATGTGCAAGTAATATTTTATTTTTGAGTCAATATATTTATTATATCATCATATGAAGCTCCGTAAGGTATCTCGTGTTCACCGTTGGCAATCAGGTGATCGACTCCCTTCTGACCCATATATACACGGAAAGTTTCAGCATCATCGATAACTCCGGCTGCCTGAAGTTTCTCAGATATCATCCTGCAGGTGTCGGATGGTGAAACCGTCAGGGTAAATGTCTTATTAACCTGAGACTGCGTGTTGTTGTCTGAAGCGTTATCCGCAGTATTATCAGCAGTCGTGTTGTCCGATATGTCAGGTGTGGAGATATCTTTTGTTATATCATCCGTACTTATATCGTTATCCGGATTTGAACTGTCAGGGACAGTTTTTTCTGACTCACTCTCCTGCTCACTTACTGATTCGGTTTCTGTATCAGCTTTAAACAGGCTTTCCGTTGCCGGCTGTGTGGAATTTTGGGATTCTGATGCATTGGAACCGGCTGTCTGTTTTGAACTGTGATTTCCTATGGTCATTATGATGACTGTGAAAATAATGCCAAGTCCCAATCCACGAAGATAGTATTTTAATCGCACGTTATTTTCCCTCTTCAAATAAGTCTATGACAAGTTTTACTTCACCTGTTCCAAGTCCAAGTTCTTTTGCAATCTCAACAGAACTTTTGCCACTCTTGTGAAGTGAAAGTATCTGGAGATTGTGATTTGCATCAGTTTGTGCAAGCTCCTGATCAGGTGCAGATATCTGTGTTGATACTTCAGGCTGGACAGGAACTGCCGGCTCGGGCTGTTTTGCTATGGTAGGTGCAGATACAGCATCCATCCTTGAAGTCTCAAACGGTTCAAATGACTCACGCATCTGTGAGGACATACGCTCAATATTGCAGGTAAGCTGTGTCAACTCATCGTGCTTATCATTTAACATACTGTATAAGAACATGATCTCATTATGAGCTTTATTTATGGACTCAAGCACAGTATCGGAATACTCATTTATAGCCATGATCTTTGAATTGGTTTCTTTTTCAAGGCTTCGTTTGGTCTCTGCGGTTTTTTCCGTGATCTGATCGTCCAATATATCATTTATGGTAGCCTTGGCTGAGTTTAATTCTTTTTCTGTTATTATCTTAAGCTCCTCTGAGCTCATATCAGCTATCTTGTCAAGATCCTTACGGGAAAGCTTGTCATTTACCATAAAGCTTCCTATAAGAAAGATAACTCCGATTATAATAAGTGTGATTTCTAATGTTGTCATATTATCCCCTATATCTTTATATCAAATCCACCTGATACGTTTTTCTTTGTAACGGTACCACCTGACCCGGCTTTCTTCTTTTTATGCTTTGTGCCGTTGGAAAAGTAACTGTTTTTTGAACCTTCTTTTGCATCTTGATTGTTTTTGGTACGGTCCGAAGCTGATGAATCCTGTACTGCATGAAACAATTCATCTTCTCTTTTGTCAACCTGAACCTGGATATTCTGCTGATCCATGACAGGCTTTGTATCTTCGTTGTGTTTAAGATAACCGATATCGTCAGTACGTTGTATCATTCCGTTTAAATCTACTGGTCTGATCGTCATATATACTCCTTGAGATTAAGCTGTTGTGAGTATGTTCATATACGGTCCCATAACTTTACGCATTTTGATAAGCCCTTTTGTGTGAAGCTGGGAAACTCTTGACTCTGATACATCAAGTATCTTGCTTATTTCTTTTAGATTAAGGTCTTCGTAATAGTATAATTCTATGACACGACGCTCTTTTTCCGTGAGATTGTCAAGAGATTTAATGAGCATCTCTTTTAATTCATCCTGTGAGACTTTGTCTTCCGGCTGTGCAAAATGCGAGTTGTGGGTGGCATCCATGACAGGCTCTGGACCGGTCTCCTCAAATTCGTTTAATGATACTACATTAGTAACCTTAAGCTGTGATTGCCAGTTGCCAAGTTCATCATCTGAAATGCCAAGCTCCTGTGCGAGTTCTTCATCTGTCACCGTCTTTCCTGTACGCATCTCCACAGCTTTGATCGCTTCATCGATCTGACGCTGTTTCTGGCGAACTGTACGCGGAATCCAGTCCATCTTTCTGATCTGATCAAGGATCGAACCGCGGATTCGCAGGCTGGCATATGTCTCAAATTTGACGTTTTTATCCATATTGAACTTGTCGATGGCATCTATAAGTCCAAAAATACCATAACTTACAAGGTCATCATATTCCACATTGTGACCTAAATACATGCTGAGACGCCCCGCTACAAGCTTGACAAGCTGCGCATATTCGATTATAAGCTGCTCACGCAGTAAAGGTGTGGGATTTTTACTGTACTCTTCCCACAGTTTGTCTTTATCGATAGTTTTCATTGTGCCCCCTGAGCTTTATCCGTTAGTTTGGATCGGTTTCCTTCTCATCAGACTCTTTAGTATCCGTATCTTGTCCGGTTTCCTCAGATGCTTCTTCAGGTGTATCCTTTTTGTCGCTCATAGCAGCAAAAGCTTTGTCAAATACCACTCTGATTATAGCACCTATTATATAAAATATAACAAGAACAGCTAATAATCTTGTCGTAAAAGTCATAAGGTCTGCTTTTTGTTCTATAGAAACTATGCTGCATACAAATCCCGCCAGAAGCATTATAAGGCAGGGAAGAAATTTACTTTTCATACTAGATCACCTTTTCTGATTTACCGACAGATTTAATGGTGTAGGCACCCGTCTCACAATCAAGTATAACAGTTCTACCATAGTTTAGTCCAGTGTCTTCGGCTTTTAATGGTATATTTAATTTGCGAAGCATCAGTTTTGCCATTTCAGTGTTGCGTTCTCCTACATTTCCGATAGCTGATGAGTTCGAAATCTCGAACATTCTTGCTCCTCCGGCAATTTTTGCGATGAGTCTGCATGGATTTGCCCCAGCTTTTACTATCGCGTCATAAAGTGCCTGAATGCCAGTGTCTCCAAATTTGGCAATATTTGTATTGTTTCTTAGCTTCGTGCTGTCAGGAAGCATATAATGCACCAATCCACCTATTTTAGTAATCGGATCATATAATGTAAGACCTATACAAGAGCCTAATCCCAAAGTAGTAAGAGAATCAGGTGCCTTTGCAATCTTGAAATCTGCCATTGCAACTTTTATTGTATTTGTCATTTTAGCTTCTCCTAAACCATAATTCCTAAAGCTGATAAGATCTTATCATATGAATCCGGATCAGGCATAAGTATGAAATATCCGTTCATCATAACCTCATCACCAAACTCAGTTTCAATAAAAAGCGCATTGTCACCGTACTGCCCAAACTGTATTGCAGGCACACTGAGTATGGAAGCAGCCATATCCACTGCAATATATGGAATTGATGGTAATATGCGAAGATTTGTAAGTGTGGACAAGGCCGAAAGATATGCCCCAGCTATGATATTGCCAATCTCTTTCATTGCTGAAATATCCATCTCGTCAAAAGACTCGTTGTAATTCTGTGGGCGTCCCATAAGCTTGTTGACAAGAAAATGGGCTGCCGGCAGCTTCATGAGAAACATCATGCTACCAGATATATCGTTTGTTACCTCGAGAAATATTCCTACAATAGTCTCTTCCTCCGGGCATATTGCATCTCCAAGCTTTGTAGCATCCATGAGCTGGACATTTGGAACTTCCATACTCATTGTTGTTCCAAGCATTCCAGCAATGGCTGTTGTGGCATTTCCAGCACCGATATTACCTATCTCCTTGAGGACATCCATATACATTTCATTGACATTTTCTAAAGAAAAATTACTCATTAATATACACCTTTATATTCTGTAAAATTTATATAGTGAGGTTGACAAAACCTCACTATATGATATCACATTAATTATTATCTTTTTCTTCAACGATGGAACTTATCTCAAAAAGTGAGATTAGTTCATCGCCATTTTTTCCGATACCGTTTATGAATAAATTTTTTTTGGCAGATGCGTCAACAGTAGGCTTTTCAATCTCGTCAACTACAAGTGTAACAACTTCACAGACTTCATCAACGATTAGTCCGATCTCGCCTTTATCCTCGAGCTTCAAAATAATAATTCTAGATTTGTCTGTATAAACATCATCTTCGAGACCCATTTTTATTCTTGCGCTCATTACTGGAACGATCTCACCACGTAGGTTGATTATTCCCTTGAAGTAGATCTGGGCTTTTGGAACTCTGGTGATCTTCTGCATTCTGACAATATTGTCGACATAACCGATGTCTATTCCAAATTTTTCTTCACCTATTTTAACTGAAATATATTGCTTTGTTTCTTTTTCCTGAATATCAAATTCGTTATCTATCATGTACTCGTCCTCCATTACATTAGTGTGTTGACATCTAATATGAGAGCTACATCACCATCTCCAAGGATTGTAGCACCACTGATAAGTTTGTTGCCGTTTATGTATTTTCCGAGAGATTTGATAACGATCTCCTGCTGTCCGATCAGATTGTCAACTACGAGTCCGGCCTGTTGATCTCCTTTTTGTACTATTACAACAGTGAGGTGATCAGGTTCCTTTTCTTTTGGCTCAATATCAAGCAGCTTATCAAGACGGATAATAGGTATTACACTTCCACGCAGATGTATGACCTCTTTTGCCTGGACATATTTGATCTCATTGACAGGAATGTCCTCAATGTTCGAGATAGATCCGAGAGCAATGGCATATTTCTCATTGCGAATCTCAACCATGAGAGCCTGAATGATAGCGAGTGTAAGCGGAAGTCTTACTGTAAAGGTTGTACCCTTTCCAAGTTCTGTAGTAACTGAGACATCTCCTCCGAGCTGCTCTATGCCGGATTTTACAACATCAAGACCTACACCACGGCCTGAGATATCTGTGATCTTCTTTGCCATTGAAAAACTTGGCATGAACAGGAAATTAATTATGTCTTTCTGTGAAAGATTTTCAGCCTGGTCAGCAGATACTAGACCGCGCTCTATTGCTTTTTTCTTAACTGCTTCTGTATTGATACCGTTTCCATCGTCACCTACTTTGATTACAACATTGTTACCTTCCTGATACGCATTAAGGAAGATTGTTCCCACTTCAGGCTTTCCTCTCTCAAGACGAAGCTCATTGCTCTCGAGTCCGTGATCGGCAGAGTTACGGAGAAGATGCTGGAGCGGATCACCAATTTGATCTACAACAGTTCTGTCAAGCTCTGTATCCTCACCGGTAATGACAAGGTTCATCTTTTTGTTGAGATTACGTGAAAGATCCCTGATCATTCTAGGGTATTTCTGTGTAACACTCTCGATAGGTACCATTCGAACCTTCATGACTGATTCGTGAAGGTTTGTTGTGATTCTCTCAAGGTATTCTATCTGCTCATGGAATGATTGTGCATTCTCATTGCTTCCATCTGAACCACTTATTGAAACAAGGCTGTTTTTTGCGATGATAAGTTCTGAAACCTGATTCATGAGCATATCAAGTTTTTCGATATCAACTCTTACTGTTCTACTGGTCGCAGGCTTTTTAGCATGTACGGCCGGTTTCTTTTCCTCTGATTTTGTAGCAGGTTTTGTCTCAGGAGCTTTTGCATCTGCCATTTTTTTAGGTTCTTCTTTTGCTGAAACTTCAGCCGTTTTTTGCTCTTCAGCAGGCTCTTCGCCCTCTACGTGGAATTCAGTTACTTCTCCGCCTTCAACTTTTTCAATCTCTGAAACATTTACAGCGGCATGCTGTATTGTCTCGAAAGCTTCTCCTGAAGCAACATAGAAACTGAATTCAAGTTCGAATTTCTCATCCTCGATATCCTGTGAATTTGGTCTGTAAACAACGATCTGTCCAAGCTCCTCTACAGCTCTGAATACAAGGAAAGCCCTTGCTGCTTTAAGCAGGCAGTCACTCTGTACTGTAACAGTGACCTCGTATATCTTAAGTCCTGATGCAATCGCATCATCGACAAGTTTCTTTTCAGCGTCAGTAAGTTCGATCTTTTTAGGAGTTTCCACAGCATCAGTGTCATTTGCAGCTTTTTCCTCAGGCTTTGTAGCATCAGGCTGGGAAGGGACTTCGGATATAGCCTGTCCGTTTGCTTTTGCAATAAAATCATTTAGTTCTTTTATGATGACTTCGTTGTCATCTGTTCCTTCATCGGAAGTTGCTTTTATGTTCTCAACGTAGCTGTCGATAGCGTCAAGACATTTAAAAAGAAGATCAATCATAGAACTGTCTACTTTTATCTTGTCACTTCTTACTTCCTGGAATACATTTTCCATATCATGAGTAAGATGCTGCATACGCTTAAATCCCATTGTGCCTGCCATACCCTTTAAAGAGTGTGCGGCACGGAAGATTTCATTTATGGTATCCTTATTTTCAGGCTCCTGCTCAAGAGTCATGATACAATCCGATAATGTCTGGATATGTTCTGAACTTTCATCAATAAATATTTCGAGATACTGGCTTACATCCATATTATTTTACCCCCACATTTTTTGTGATAGTGTCGGCAACATCTGTAAGTGCAACAACTTCATCAACAACACCGGATTCATAGATAGCTTTAGGCATGCCATATACTACACATGTTGCTTCATTCTGTGATATAACATGTACCGGTTTTGACTTGCCAAGGGATAATATACCATTTGTTCCATCGGCACCCATTCCCGTAAGCACTACGCAGACTACTTCATCGTAACCGCAATTACAAAGCGAATCGTACATGATATTTGCACATGGTTTAAGTCCTCCGATAGGCGGCATGTCATTAAATGAAATAACATGTGAGCTTCCTTTTTTCTTTACCTCTATATGTACTCCACCCGGAGCAATATACACAACACCGTTTTTAAGCACATCACCATCTTCAGCTTCCTTTACAGTAACCTGACTCATCTCATCAAGACGTACTGCCATGCTCTTTGTAAAACCTGCCGGCATATGCTGTACCAGTACGACCGGTGCATTAAGACCAGCTGGAAGCTTTGGTATAACGCTCTGGAGAGACTTTGGGCCTCCTGTAGATGAAGCTATCGCAACCACCTTGTTGTGACCGGCTCTCTTGTGCTGGTTTACGGTAGCGGCAGATGACTTATCAGCTGAAGAAAGCGCTGTCTGCCTTGTGGTAGTGGATACTCTGGTACGTGTTGCTGCATGAAGGACTGAAAGAAGTGTGTCCTTAAACAAAGTACCTTTTGCCTCTATGATATTATTTGGTTTTGTGACGAAATCAATAGCTCCATATTCAAGTGCCTTGATGGCTGCATCTGCACCTTTTACGGTAAGTGTACTTACCACTATGATGTTTGATCTGATGCCTTCTTTCTGAAGCTGTTTAAGTAATTCAAGTCCGTCCATCCTTGGCATATTAATGTCAAGGACAACTCCTGCATACTTCTTTGTCCGAAGCTTTTCAAGTGCTTCAAGACCATCTTTACATACATCTGCTACCTGAAATTTTTCGTCTGAATTAATTATATCACACTCAACTCTTCTCAGGAGTGCAGAGTCATCAACTACTAATATATCTACTTTCATGGTATCACTCCATTTCTCTTCGTCTTATACGTTGTTCCTCTTCAAACACGTAACGTACTATCTGTTCACGTTTTGCGATATTGTCAAAAATAAACTTGATCCTTGCAAAATATTTACCCGACTGACTCTGGCTTCTCTCACATTCAATAATCTGTCCTATCAGTATAAATTCCTGCTCAGTTCCATTAATAGTTAATTTAAAACGGGTTATGATATATGAACCAGGATCTAAAGGTGTGTCAACCGAAATTCTTATTCCTCCACCACTTATGTCAAGTATGACTGAATGTATGCTGCTTGTCAAATAATCCTTCTTATAGTCTTTTGAGTATATTTTATTGCAGAAATCCGCTTCGCTTAAGTAAACATTGCTGTCGTATCCGAGCCTGTTATAATACATATCCAAAGTACATTGCAATCTGAAAAACTGCCTTCTTTGTACTTTTTCGAGATTGCTCACAAGCTCTATTGCAAGAAAGAACAGACTGTCCTTGCGGTATCTCCTTCTTACTATTGCGCTGCATTTGAATATGCTCTTTCCTTGTGCATATAATACAAAATCAAATGGCATGCCAATCTGAAAAAGGACAATCCTGCCACCATCGACAGGCATAGTAATCTCCCATATATTGTCAGCCAGTATATCGGAAATGCTGCTTTTGTACACTGCCCCGTTGCTGTCGGACGAATCCTGCTTGTATATATCCAGTTTATCACCGGGAGAAACCAATTTTGTATTATTCATATATATCCTCTGCTCAATGTTTTCTGGTTAAAAAGTTGGAAAAAATCTGCGATATGGATTTTTTCCCTGCAAGTGGTGCTGTTTCATCGTTTAATATGCGTCTGGCAATCTCTTCATATGCTTTAGAAGCTTTTGTTAAAGGCTCGAATATTGAAACTATCTGCTGCTGGCGTACCGATTTTTCAACGGCAGCGTCGGATGGAATATGTCCGATGTATTCAAGAGAACCCTGCAAAAACTGCATAACAACTGAATTCAACTTGTTAAAAACAGCGTTGCCATCATCACGTGAGGATACCTTATTGGCTATCACACTGATCTTTGCATGCTCTGGTGTAAAGTCATCACGTTTATACAATGCTTTAAGCAACGAATACGAATCTGTGATTGACATCGGATCAGGAGTCGTAACAAGAAGCACCTCAGGACTTGCGGCAACAAATTCCATAACCTGATCGGATATACCTGCACCGGTGTCGATGATTATAAAATCATACATATTATTTAATCCGGATATCGACTGTACAAGAAAATGGATCTGATCATGAGTCAGATTGTTTAATCCGATTATACTTGAACCGGCCGATATAAAATCTATTCCAAGCGGTCCCGTGGTAATTATATCCTTTATACTGCGGTCTTCGTATATAAGATCCGCAAGAGTATATTTCGGAATTACCCCAAACATCACTTCTACATTGGCAAGTCCAAAATCTGCATCAAAGATAATAACCCTTTTTCCTGCACGGCTTAGACATACTGCAAGGTTTACAGAAGTGTTTGACTTTCCAACACCGCCTTTTCCACTTGTAACTGTAATAACTCTGGCCGGATTTATAAAATTCTGATTGCGAACTTTAATAACATTTCTAAGTTGCTCGGCCTGATCCATTACTGTCTGCCTCCTAATAATTGTTTGACAATTCTTTGTGTATCAAATATCTCTATGTCATCAGGTACATTCTGTCCGTTTGTAGCATAGGAGATATTGGCATTGGAATACAGCTTTATATTTAGCAGATTACCATATGATGACGTCTCATCAAGCTTGGTAAATATGAGTTTGTAGTCGGCAATGCTCTTATAAGAATCAACGATTGATTTAAGATCGTTATATTTTGTTGTTGCGCTTAAGACTAAATAGACATCTTTTTCGTATTCAGAAGCTAGTCCTGCAATAAGGTCTCTTGTCTCATTGCGCTGGGTTTCGTTTTTATGTGAAAAACCTGCGGTATCCACGAATACGATATCATACTGTCCATATTCGGCTACTGCATTATTTAATTCATCCTTTGAATATACGATAGACATCGGGGCATCAAGGATATTGGCATATGTACGAAGCTGGTCTGTTGCAGCTATCCTGTATGTGTCAGCGGTTATGAAAGCAATCTTTTTATTGTGTTCTACTTTAAATTTTGATGCGATCTTTGCTATCGTTGTTGTCTTACCAACACCTGTAGGTCCAACAAAAAATACCACTCTTGGCTTCTCACCGTTAAGCTTTATGATATCAGGCTGACCAAAACGTAAGATGAGTTTCTGATATACATTTGATAATATAACATCCATACTGTTTCCGGGACGTAAGAACTTTTCTATTTCCTCAAGTATCTGATTGATGTATTTTTCACTTACTTCATTGTCGAGCAGCGTCTTGTAGAGAATACGCACGAATTTGAGCTCTTCGCCATTTGGCTGTTTATGTGAAGGCTTTTCAAAGACTTCCTCGATCATATTGGCAAGCGAATCAAGCTCCTGCTTTTCCACCTGTTTTCTGTCGCTGTCATTCTTATTTTCGGCAGGACTGCCCGCAGCTTCTTTGATAATATTGTCAAAGGCAGATCGTTTTACAGGCTTTAAAGGCGGAAGAGAAATTTTTTCATCTGCCGCAAGATCAATCTTGCCGGTTGTCTTGATCGTCTGATTATTGATCGGGGTTGTCTGATTACTCTTTTCATCCATAGCTGCTGTAACCTCGTAAGTAGAACTTTTGAAGACTCCAAATAATCCCTTTGGCTTTATCTCCTTGACGTTCATGATAACGGCATTTGAACCAAATGCCTCTTTTGCCTTATCAATTGCTTCTTCTTTTGTCTTTCCGGTAAATTTGTTAATAGTCATTTATGCTGTCACCATTCCTACCGACTGAAGCTCAACATTGGATTCAACTTCATTGTATGATACAACGATCAGATCCTTGAAGTAGTCTTCTGTCAATTTTTTGAAATACATTCTCACTATAGGAGATGTAATTATAATAGCACTCTTTCCCAAACTTTCCAACTTTCCAATTTCAGTTTCTACAGAATTTATGATGCTCTTGGTCTTATCCGGATCTAATGACAGATAAGCTCCCTGCTCTGTCTGTTTTACGGATGACATGATTTCCTGTTCAACCTTTGGATCGAGCGTGATAACACTTGTTGTCTCGTTTGCAGGGAAATACTTGTTTGAAATAGCACGTTTAAGTCCCTGTCTTACATATTCTGTAAGGACATCGGTATCTCTTGTAGTCTGCGCATGATCGGCAAGTACTTCAAAGATCGTAAGCAGATCACGGATTGAGATACCCTCACACAGAAGATTTTGTAATACCTTCTGCACTTCTCCAAGTCCGAGAAGTTTTGGTATAAGCTCATCAACGATAACAGGATTTGACTCCTTGAGATTGTTGACGAGGTTCTGCACATCCTGTCTTGTAAGAAGTTCAGCAATATGGGTTCTGATAACCTCTGTCAGGTGTGTAGCTATTATTGATGGCGGATCTACTACTGTATATCCTAAGCTTTCCGCACGCTCCCTCTGGCTTTCAGTTATCCAGATAGCCGGAAGATGGAAGGACGGCTCAAAGGTAGGAATACCTGTTATCTCCTCCTCTACATACCCCGGATTCATCGCCATGTAGTGATCGAAAAGTATTTCTCCTTCCGTAACCTGTATACCTTTTATCTTGATGATATACTGGTTTGGATTGAGCTGGATATTGTCCCTTAAACGGATGATAGGAACGACAGTACCAAGCTCTAGAGCAATCTGACGCCTTATCATTACGACTCGGTCAAGAAGATCTCCGCCCTGATTTACATCGGCAAGTGGGATGATTCCGTAACCGAACTCAAGTTCTATCGGATCAACCTGTAAAAGCGATACGACATTTTCAGGCTTTCGTATCTCCTCCGCATCGGTTTCCGCCTGGGCAGTTTCTTCTTCTATGCTTTCTATATCGGCAGCCTTTTCCATCTTTTTGCCAACATAGATAAGTGCAGCCGCAAGTCCGAGGAAAAGCCACCATTCATTTCTAAGTGGTGTCACAATACCAAGGAATACAAGCACTCCTCCGACCAGGTATAAGACTTTTGCAGTACCAAACAACTGGGTAAGAAGCTCTGCACTGAAGTCATTCTCATTTGATCCCTTTGTTACGAGGATACCTGTTGAAAGAGATATCAAAAGTGATGGTATCTGTGATACAAGTCCGTCACCTATTGTAAGAAGTCCGAATTTCTGAATGGCTTCATTGGCATCAAGCCCCTGAAACATGACTCCCATTATCGTTCCACCGACAAGGTTTATAAGGGTGATGATGATACCGGCAGTGGCATCTCCCTTTACATACTTCGTAGCACCATCCATAGCTCCGAAAAAGCTTGATTCTCTCTGTATCTTTTCACGCCTTTCCTTTGCCTCTTTATCAGTTATGGCTCCGGTATTTAAGTCTGCATCAATAGCCATCTGTTTACCGGGCATGGCATCGAGCGTGAATCGTGCAGTTACCTCTGCAACTCGCTCAGAACCTTTGTTGATGACAACGAACTGGATAATGATAAGAACGATGAAAACGATCGCTCCGATAACCAGATTACCCCCACCTACGAAGCTTCCGAATACAGATACTACAGTACCCGGATTACCTGTTGAAAGGATAAGTCTTGTAGATGATACGTTAAGAGATATCCTGAATATTGTCGTAAAGAGCAATAATGTCGGGAAAAATGACATATCAAGTACTTCTTTTACAAAAAGTACCTTAAAAAGTATGATGAGTGCGATAGATATATTTATCGCAAGCATAACGTCCAGAAGAGTTGAAGGAATAGGTACGATAAAGAAAATTACTGCACAAAGCAGGTAAATCCCAACTCCGAAATCTGCTTTCTTTAACATATTCTATTCCTCCTTTCTCTTGTAGTATAAAAATATATTTTAATAAGTTTAATGATTTTCTTTGTATATAACAGCAAGTATTTCAGCCACAGACTGATAAAGCTCAGGCGGTATCTCGGCTCCGAGATCGACATTGTGAAATAACATTCGCGCCAACGGCTTGTTTTCTACTATGCTGATATTGTTTTCTTTTGCGATCGCTTTGATCTTAAAAGCGACATGGTCCTGTCCTTTTGCTATGACCACAGGCGCCTGATCCGTATCTGAATCATACCTGATAGCAACAGCAAAATGAGTAGGGTTTGTGATAACGACATCTGCTTTCGGGACATCCTGCATCATTCTTCGCTGAGATGCCTCCTGCATACGACGCTTTTGCTGTCCCTTGATCTGAGGATCTCCCTCAGTATTCTTGAACTCATCCTTTACTTCCTGCTTTGTCATCTTCATGTCTTCATTGAATTTATGTTTGTTATAAGCAAAATCAACAATACCGACAACCAGATAGACAATGCTGATCTTAAGACCTGTATTTATAATGATATCACCTATCAGGGCGATCGCCTGATTTAAAGGCAGTTCATACATGATAAAAATATCATTTTCATGTGATTTTACCGATGTGTATGCCACATAAGCGATAACTCCTATCTTTAAGATCGACTTGATAAGCTCAAAAAAGGAATCTTTTGAAAAGATACGTTTAAAGCCGTTTATAGGGTTAAATTTACTGAATTTAGGTGCCATCGGCTTTGTGGATATTTTCCAGCCTACCTGTATTATGCTTATGAGCAGTGTGATCACAACACCGAATAAAAAAAACGGTAGAACGATAAGCAAAAACTGTATCAATATATCATTTATAAAATTTCTCACAGATACGGAAGACATGCTTTTTTGTGTCTCCGTAAGGAAATCAGGCATCCTGCTATATATATATGAGAAGATACCGAGAAGCTTTTCACCGACATACGATATAAAAATCTTTAGAACAAGGAAAAGCACTATAAGGTCAAAAGCCGCGGTAAGCTCTTTACTTTTGGCTACCTTACCCTCTTCTCTTGCATCCTTTAATTTCTTATCGGTTGCAGGCTCGGTCTTTTCACCACCCTCACCATCCTGGGCGAACCATTGCAGGTTATAATGAAGGACTATATTTAGTTTACTTAATTCGTTTGTGTTGTCAGTACATTCCTTCAATTACAGATACCACCATTGTTTTTATTTCGGTAATAATAAAATTCGCAATACTTGGTGCAAGATATATGGTTAGAAACAATACAACAAGTCCAACAAGTATCTTAAGTTGGATGCCTACAGAGAACATGTTCATTTGAGGTGCAACCTTTGCCATGATACCAAGTATACAGTTAAGAACCATGATACAGGCAAAAAACGGAAGGAATATCCTAAATCCTATGATAAACAGATCTCCCATATATTTTGTCATGGAGGCAAGCAGATGATCAAAATTAAACTCTGCCCCGCCAAGAGGTACAACTGAAAACGAATCACATACTGCTCTTAGAATATAGTCATGCATATCTGATATTAGCAGTAAAAGCATGATGACATAATAGTAAAAATTGCCGCTTACGGTTGATTCGGAGTTCATTGAAGGATTAAATTCCGTCGCCATCGACAATCCAATGTCCATATCGATTATATTTCCTGCAAAAATAACAATGGAATTACATATATTAGCCGCAAAACCAATTAACAGCCCTGTAATTCCCTCTTTAATGACCAGAACCGCATAACCTATTGCACTAACATAGGAAAGCTCCGGTCTTTCTATGATATTGTACATAAATAATGCAACAAAAGCCGATAAACCTACCTTGACACGGTTTGGCACCGCAGAATCTCCAAAAAACGGAGCTATGTATACAAACGATGCTATACGCACAAGGATCAACAGAAAATATTCAAAATTAGCAATAGAAAAAGAATAAGTAACCATATGTCTATCCCATGCTTATGTAGTAACTGAATTTGGACCACAGATCAGTCATAAAACCTGACATATTGTCAAGCATCCATGATCCGCAAAGCATAAGCACAATAAATATCGCAAGGATCTTTGGAACAAATGTAAGTGTCTGCTCCTGTATGGATGTGACTGTCTGGAAAATACTTATTATAAGACCAACGATCAGGGAAACCAGCAACAAAGGTGCCGATGTGACGATCATTGTATATATTGCCTCTCTGGCAATATCCAAAACCGCTTCCTGGGTAATCATAAGTCCACCTCCTAATAAAATGTCTTGACAAGATTACCAATAACCAGATCCCAGCCATCCGCAAGGATAAATAACAGCACCTTAAATGGTAGTGAAATGGTTGTCGGTGGAAGCATCATCATTCCCATTGACATAAGTACTGATGAAACTACCATATCAATAACTATAAATGGTATATATATTAGAAAGCCTAATATAAAGGCATATCTAAGCTCACTTAATATAAAGGCAGGAACAAGTGTTGTAAAAGGAACATCCTCGTAATCATCATATTCCTCACCTGATATTTCAATAAAAAGCTTTAAGTCTTTTTTCTGCGTCTGTCCATACATAAATTCCCTGAAAGGCTCTTCTGCCTTCTGAATAGCTTCCTGCTGGGTAATCTTTCCCTCGTCGAGAGGCTTGATAGCATTCTCATTAATCGTGGAAAATGTAGGCCACATGATAAAAAGAGTCAAAAATAATGCCAGACCAACAAGAACCTGGTTCGGAGGAGCCGTCTGTGTTCCTATAGCTGTTCTGACGAAATGCAGCACTATTATGATCCTTGTAAATGATGTAAGCATGATAAGAATCGACGGTGCAAGAGCCAGCACAGTAAGTACTAAAAACATACGAATCGGTGTCGAAAGAGAACCCGATTCATTATTATAATAGATATTTAGACCGTCTGTATTGTTACCTGTCGCATTTGCAAGATCTTTATCACCGGAATCCATGCTTGTAACATCATCCAGGTCATTTGTAATATCCGTTGTGCTTATATCACTTGCCATAACTGACGAAGGATTAAATATGCATAATGAAATTGTTGTTATAAGAACAGCAACTGCAAAGACAAAAGATGCTTTGCAGTAGAACTTCTTAAATCTGTTCATGAATTTATTCATTTTTGCTCCTGTTACTGTAATTTTTCTTCAGTCGATCAATTATTTCCGCGAAAGTATCAGGCTGTGCTTTTGTGTTTTCGGAATTCATAAATGATAAATCTTTTAAATCATCTGTCGAAAGCTCGGTAAGATAATTGACCTCGTCCTTACCGATAGAGACAACGATATACTTTTTGCCTGTTTCAACTATACTGATCATCTTGTTGTTTCCGACATGTATTGTCTCAACTATACGCAGATTTTTGTTAAAGCTGCGCCCTTTCTGGACACCAGCCATCCATCTTGTCGTAAAATATGTAAGTATAAGGACAAAGACGAAAATGATCAAAACTGTGATAAGCTGGACAAAACTGTCTAAAGATGATAAGCCCAATATCATATTCATATTTCTTCCCTTTAATTTACTGGTTGTTTTTATTTGAATTTATGATCTCAGTTATTCTGACACCGAAGCTTTCCTCAATAACAACAACTTCACCTTTGGCAACGTATTTTCCATTTACCAAAACATCGATAGGCTCCCCTGCAAGCTTGTTTAACTCGATGATCTTTCCAGGACCAAAGTCAAGTATATCGGATATTGACTTCTTTGTACGTCCGAGTTCAACGGTCACCTCAAGAGGAACATCCATGATCAGGTCGATATTTTCTGGCTGATAAGCTGAATTAGGCATCGCACCAAAAGCTGTAAACTGTGCAGGCTGGACATTTACAGGCTGCTCATTATAATTATTCTGAAAATTCATATTCTGGTACATTGCGTTTTGATTCATTGTATTAGTGCTGTTTGGAACTGGCGAAGGAGCCGGTGAAGGAGCGACCTGACCTGCCATTTTAGGTGCTGGAGCAGCTTCCTCACGGACATTTTCCGTATCAAGCTCCATATTTGCGGTTACGCCCAGACACATCTGCTTTACAAATTCAGGCGGATATAACTGCATGATCTCACTGTCAACAAGATCTCCAATCTCCATTCGAAACGAGATTTTTACAAACTCCTGAGAGAGAAAATCATCTATATCCGATTCATTTAAGGTGTTTTTTAGATCTACTACCTCAGCAACAGGCGGACTGATATCTATTGTGTAGTTGAGCATTGAAGAAAGTGATGTGGCAGATGAACCCATCATCTGATTCATAGCTTCACTTATCGCGCTCAGGTGAAGTTCTCCTATTTCACCATCTGTATTTGTACCATCACCGCCCATCATAAGGTCAGTGATTATCTTAACATCTTTTTCTCTAAGCACAAGGATGTTGCTTCCATTTAATCCGAGTGTATATCCGATCTTTATGAACACGCATGGTTTCTCGTATTCATCTGCGATACTATCCCAATTTGAAAAAGAAACAACAGGTGTAGATATTTCTACTTTTCTGTTTACAAGTGAAAACAGTGTTGTTGCTGCCGTACCCATGCTTATATTGGCGATTTCTCCTATGGCATCTTTTTCAGCCTCGGTCAAGATTTCACCGTCAGTACCGGAAGAACCATCGTTATTTAATAATGCATTGATTTCTTCCTGTGATAAAACTCCATCCATGATTTATTGCTCCTCTCTGACTACCGAAATAACTCTTACTGCGTATTTTTCACCCGATGTACCCGGTAGTGCAGTAAATTTTTTGATGTTTCCAACATATATATCCAGCTCGTCCTCGATATTCCTGTCAAGTTTTATGACGTCCCCGGGAACAAGTGTCGAAAAATCCTTTACGGATATGAAGTTTCTGCCCAGAACTGCTTTTACAGGAATCTGAGCCTTCTTGATAAGGCATTCGATTGACTGTCTGTAATCGGTCTCATCATGATTTTGAATGTTTGAATACCAGTATCTGGTATTAAGTTTTTCTATAACAGACTCAAGGGTAATATACGGAAGGCATATATTCATAAGTCCTTCAACGTCCCCGATCTTTATATTCATAGTGATTATGGCGATCATCTCACTTGGTGATATGATCTGCGCATACTGCGAATTGGTCTCTATACGCTCTAAATGGGGCTGTATATCAACGACATTCTCCCATGGTTCTATGAGCAGATTAATGCAGATAACCATGATCCTTTCTATTATGAGAAGCTCAATCTCTGAAAAATCTCTTGTTTTATCGAGCGTATCTCCTCTTCCACCGAGCATTCGATCGACTATGGCATATCCAAGACCTGATGCCATTTCAAGTATTATATTGCCCTGCAATGGAGCAAAATTGACTATTCCGAGTAGGACCGGATTCGATAATGCATTTGAGAACTCTGAATATGTAACCGCCTCAGAATTCATCACTTCTACCTGAACACTTTTTCTAAGGTAAACCGGAAGATTTGCTGTAAGAAGTCTTCCGTAATGTTCAAAAATAATCTCCAATGTTCTTAGATGCTCTTTTGAAAACTTAGATGGGCGGGCAAAATCATAATCTTTGACCTGCTGTTCACTATTTTCTTTTATTTCATCTACATCAAGCTCACCGCTACTTAAGGCATTGAGCAGATTATCTATCTCACTTTGAGATAAAACGTCACCCATCTGTTGATCACCACCTGTATCATATTATTGCTTTTCGTGCGTATTATTGTGTCAATGCAGAGACAAAATTAACACCGACTATATAATCTGCTCCGAATTTATCCTGCAGTGTTTTTAAAATCTTGTTCTGAACTGCGTCTTTGTCAGAATTGTACTGCTCCATTGTGTATCCGCCAATGATATCTGTAATATCTGCAAGTATGATGTTCTTTTTAGTAGAAAGGTCAGCGCCATATGTCTTATAACCATCACTCTTATTGTTAAGTGAAAGTGAAATACCACATACAAGATAATGAGTAGATCCATCTTCTGATGTAGCAAAATTAAATGTCATTGTATCGCCATCGCTATTTAAGGCGTAATCCTCGATCTGATCCTGTGGCAGATTTGAAGTTGATGTCGATGCTCCACTGTTTAAGTCAAGTGAAATTGCCTGACATACCTGATCTATAAGATTGTTTGCTTTTTTTGTCTCAGGTATTATAGTAAAAATAAGTAATGCTGTTAATACAAAATTTGCAAAAACCAATGCCAAAATGAGTACTGAAATCAAATTCTTTTTCATGGTATATCCTTTCCAAAATCAATTGCAAGAGCTTATCCTAGCAGTTACATTTATCTAAAATCAATTTAAATTTGAATTGTATGAATTGTATACTTTTATTTCTACGCGTCTGTTCCTTGCACGTCCTTCAGCTGTTGAGTTGTCAGCTACAGGGTCGTAGTCTCCTCTTCCAGAGGATTTTATGTGCGAAGGATCAAGCGAAGTATTTGCCCTTACATAATCCGCAACACTGAGTGCTCTGTACATTGAAAGCACGTCATTGCTCTCATACTTAGATCTTGAAGAAACAGGTACATTGTCTGTATGTCCTTCAATCTCTATCAGATTGTCTGTATAGCTTTCAAGTATGGTAGAAATCTTGTTGACAACAGGATATGCATCCTGCATTATCTCAGCTTTACCAGACTCAAACAGTAATGCCCCGTTTAGGCTTAGCTGTACATACTCTGATGTAAAGTCAACATCTACCATGTCCTT
>CAVABC010000017.1:0-17268 GCA_963586665.1 Acutalibacteraceae bacterium | reverse complement strand
GAGGCTATGACCATCTGGAATTTTTCTGCGTCAACGGTCGACATTGAGAAAAGAAGCACGAAGAAACACAGCAAAAGATTCATCAGATCAGAGAATGTCGACTGCCACGCAGGTGCGCCTTTTGGCGGATCCTCAGGTCGTCTTTTTGCCACTATTCTTCACCTCCATTATCAGGAGAAAGAGCTTCTCGCTTGTCAGGAGAAAGGAAAGATTTAAGCTTTTCCTCTATAACACGTGGGTTCTCTCCGGCCTGAATTGAAAGCAGACCTTCTATTGTAAGAGTCTTGAGAGTAATCTCAAACTCATTGTTAGTCTTTAATTTGTTAGCAAACGGTGCACAAAGCCAGTTTGCGATCATTGATCCATATAATGTAGTAACAAGAGCTACTGACATGTTCGGACCAATTGTAGATGAATCCTCAAGATTCTTAAGCATATTGATAAGTCCGATAAGGGTACCAATCATTCCCCATGCAGGTCCCTGTTCACCCCAGAACTCCCAAAATGAAATTGTTTTCTTATGACGATCTTCCATGCTTATCATATCTGTCTCAAGGATACCACGCACAAGCTCGGCATCGGTTCCATCTACTACAAGCATGATACCTTTTTTTAGGAATTCGTCATCTATATTATTTGCAGTCTCCTCAAGGGCAAGCAGACCTTCCTTTCGGCTGACATTAGAAAGCTCTATTATTTTATTAATTGTCTCACCTGGATCTACCGTTGTGTCTTTAAATGGCAAAGCGAAAGATTTTAATCCGTTAATGAATCCTGGTAATTTGTTTGCACCTAAAACTGCACTTAGTGATCCGCCGATTGTAATGATCGCTGATGGCAGATCCATAAAGTTACCCAGCGCTGCAACACCACCATTTTGAATGATACCGAAGAGAACCATTCCTATACCAAGAATGACTCCTAAAAGAGATGCTATATCCACTTACTCATACCTTCCATATTCTAAATTTGTCCTAAAGACCCTTTTAAATGATTTTACTAAATTTTTAGTCGATTGTCTATGCATAATTACCTTTTTTCGATAAAAAAGCACAAAATATTGGGGAATGGAATAAGCCATTCCCCAATTCACAGAGGATTGCAGAGCCGCTGTTATGTAGTATGTCTGCTGACACAGATCAGCAGCTCGCAGCAAGATTCGCTAGCGAATCTTGAATACTACCTCTTGAGATTTATAAGTTCTTCAAGTAAAGTATCTGATGTTGTTATTACTCTTGAGTTAGCCTGAAAACCACGTTGTGTTACGATCATATCGGTAAACTGTGAAGAAAGGTCAACATTTGACATCTCAAGCTCACCGGAAGCAATAGAGCCTCCATCACCGGATACTTCAACGCCTACTCCATCAAATTCCCCGGAATTTAAAGTTGTCTGATAGCAGTTATCTCCAACCTTCTCAAGACCGGAGGCATTTGAAAACTGTGCAACAGATATCTGGCAAAGCAGTACTGTATTTCCATTGTCATATGATCCGTAAATCTTTCCGTCTGAATCTACCGTGATACCTGTAAGCGCACCCAATGCTTTACCTTTTCCGTCACCACTCTGATCACCATTCATGCCAGCTATTGTTGAGGTTCCATTGTTGTTGTAATTCATTGATTTAGAAAAATCAATTTCTATATTACTGAAATTACTTCCATTTATGGAAGCATTCTGTGTATTTAATGTAGATAAATTTAAATTTATAGTATTTCCCTCGGCTGAATTGGCACTCGAGATAGATGTAAAAGTACCCTCACTCTGGTCAAATACAAGGGAAGCATCTTCAAAGATATCCTGTAAATTCACAGGCTGACCGTTGTAGGAATAAAGTGTATTGCCGTTTGCATCTGTTGATGTGATAAAATTGCCATTATTGTCAACATCAAATATAGAATTACCATTTGAATTTACAATGTCGGTAAGTTTTACATCATATGTACCGTCAACGTCAGTCTTCTTTATAGAGAACTTGGCTGTATAGTTGTATCCGAGATCATCGAAAACTCCGATCTGTATAATTCGTCCAGTATCAGCAGCCTGGGTATCGTTTTTGTCAAGAACGCCTGATACATAAGCCTTTGTTGTAGCTTCCGGTGCAGATGTTTTTGTTGAAGATGACATTACCTGCAAAGATGATACGGCATCTTTTATGATATTGCCGTTATTGTCAACTTGCCATCCCTGAAGAGTGTATCCAGTGGAACTCATACACAGATAACCATTTCCATCTACATAGAAATCTCCGGCACGTGTAAAGTAACGATTCACTCCGTCACTAACCACAAAAAAGTTTGTAGAGTTTTTATCGTTAAGACGAAGATCAAATGGATTTCCTGTAGTCTCTGCAGATCCTGCACTTGTAATACTTACACTTGTAGAACCTGTTGTAACACCAAGTCCAATCTGCTTTGCATTTTTTCCACCTGTACCGGCCGTACCGTTTCCGGCAGATGCAGAAGAAGTAGTCTGGTACATTATCTCACTGAATCTTACAGAAGAAGCCTTGAATGCCTCAGTGTTTACGTTTGCGATGTTATTACCTATAACATCCATTTTTGTCTGATGTGTCTTAAGTCCTGACACAGCAGAGTAAAGTGATCTCATCATAGTTGTTTGTCCTCCTAAGCCCGGATGGACGGTAGAAGATTCCTTCTGTCGTTCGGGAATCATAAGCCTCCTTGTGAGGTCCGGCTACATTATTACCGCTCCATCAATATTTGTAAATACATTTGAATTTGTTTCTGCCTGATCCATCGCTGTGACTACTGTCCTGTTTGGAACATTGACGATAAATGCAAGGTCATCGACCAGTACGAGTGATTCGTTTACACCTTTATTTTCAGCCGCTGATACACCTTTTTCAAGCCTCAGGCTCTGATCTTTGGATAAATTGATATTTCTTTGGTCAAGCCGGGCAGATGCATGCTTTGAAAACTTTAAACCGGTCTGTTGTTTTTGCTTTAATACCTCCTCAAAAGACAATCCGTCATTTGAGCTATTCGCAGTCTTATTTTTGCTAAGATACTGGTCAGTAAGCTGTTCGATGGATGAGAATTGATTAACTATATTGTTCATATTTCACCTCATGAATTTTCTGTCTTATCTGTATCCGTTGTAGTATCTGTTGTCTCATCCTCCTTTGTATCAGAATCGGTATTCTCACTGTTCTTTGCTTCCTCGGCAGCAAGAAGTTCTTTCATCTTATCCTCGTAATTTTGAAGCTTGCTGTAATCAGACTCGCTTATAAACTGCTTTTCATAATCTGTAAGTCCGTCATAAAGCTTTCTGATAGTCTCAAGAGCAGTCTTTGAGGTTGTTGTAAGATCCTGAACCTTTGGAAGATTAGAAATAAGTGATGAAAATGTGCTTGCATTTACGATCGCATTATAGTACTCGTCTGTCGAAACAGAATATAAGCTTGAGTAATCGTACATTTTCTCATTGATTGAAAGCTGTAATTTTTCATCTTTATAGGTTACATAGTCAACTTTGCCACTGTAATAACCTGTAGCACTAGTTTTGTCGATTACGACAACCTCTTTTCCGACAAGTGACATTGCAGCACTCTTCTGTGTCTCATCATAAGAGGATTGAAGAGACTCTTTCATTGCAAGGGATGCCTCAACTTGTGAAAATGTTGCCATCTGTGCTACATAATCTGTATTGCTTGTAGGCTCAAGTGGATCCTGATACTGCATTTCTGCACTTAGAAGTTTTAAAAAATCATCATAACCTAAATCGGTTCCAGAAGAGCTTGAGCTTGTATTTCTATTCTGTGTTGGTGTTGTATACGATGAATCAAGTTTTCCGTTGGTTACGTTTGCTGTAACTGCCATATTTACTCCTTTCTCTTGCAGATATACAAATGCTATGCTGTAAAATCTACAGAGTTTCCATTATCTTTCATTATGCTGTGTGCAAGAATTTCTTCTTCTGATAGGTCACTGTCGGACGATAAACCGTCTGTGCTGTTTATACTATTTGATGCTGCAAGGCTTTGTTCGTTTTGTCTTTGCTCATCGCTTGTTGCATTCTGCTCGAGATTTTGCTCGAATTCATGTGACGCGATAGTGACTTCCACATCGTTCACCTTGATACCTGAGTTACTTAAGGTCTCTCTAAGCTCGACCATCTGAGTCTCAAGAGCTTCCTTTACAGCTTCGTTTGATACTACGATTCTTGCGGTTATCTCGCTGTTTCTCTCTGTGATATTGATATAGATCTTTCCGAGATTTTCAGGATTAAGCTGCATCTCTATAGTAGAATCTTCCGATGTAGTGCCTGATATACTTATTCTCTCTGCAATCTGTCTTATGATATCCATTGTATCAATTTTTACAGGTGAAGCCTCTGCTTTGGGTACTGCATCAATAATTTCTTCAAATATTGTTTCATTTGCAGCATTATGTAATACACCTGTTGTCTCAGTATCAGAATGTTTTGCGATATCTGAAGAGCTGCTTTTTGAGTCATTTCCGGTAAAATCATTTTCCGTAAAGTCATTTTGATCCTGATCATCAACAACTTTTATTGTATTATCTTCCGGCAAGGTATCGGCCATTTGATTTTCAACAGGCTCATCAGCTGAAACTTTATCGGAAATATCAGTACCTGTTGTCTGAGCAACTACTGTGGCAGCTTCAATAACCGGCTGCTGTAGGATTGCATCATCAGTTGTGACTTGCGGCAAAATATCTGTATCCGAAATCTGAGGATCACTTACAATTTCCATCTCTGAAAGTATCTGAAGCTGATCGCTATAATCAGATGCTACCATTGACAGGTCATTCAGAACATTTGTAAAATCTGAATTTAATATCACATCCTGCACGTTATCTGTTCCTGTAACAGCAGCATAAAATGTTGCCAGATTGTCAGGCTGCAACAGATCTATTGCTGTGATACCAAGCATCTGCATAATATCCGCAAGCTGTTCATCTGTGATATCCAGATCATTTGTGACAGTTTCGGCAACAGCATCAGTGATATCATTTTCGATATCTTTGATCTCGCTGTCTGAGAGCTTTGTAGTATCTGCCTGTTTTATCGTGCGTGACACCGGATTGGAATTTTGTGTATAGCTGTTTTTTCTCTGGAAAGTCTGATCTGTAGTGCTCTTATTGTAAGAAGCACTGATATTAAGCAGATTCTTAAAAGCAACACCTGATACGTCAGCTTTAGCAGATGTCTGCACACTTGTGTTTACGGTATTGACCGATGGCACAGAAGCGATCGCTGATACGTTAGTGCTCGCCATTCCTCTCCTCCTTTCTTTAGTTTATTCTTGATTTAATTTTGTGAAGGATTCATTATTTTGGTAACCTTCGCTGCGGTGTCTGAATCCATCTTGCCAAGTATATCGCCTCTTGACTGGGCATCCATGGCATTTAGGATATTGGCTACAAGCTGTAGATTATCAGTCATGCTGTCAAAGATAGCTGCCGCTTCTTTTGGCTTCATCTTTGCATATGTATCAGCATAATCCTTGATCTGATCATCCTGCTGTAACTCTTCACACACCTGTTTATATAAAACTTCTGCGTTAGCAGGATCAATGCTTTCGTAGTAAGTCTTATATTCATTTATATCGGGCGCATTATCGGAAAAGACAACCTCTTCATAGAACTTTTCCTTTTCCTCCTCAAATGCAGCCTGCTCTTCCTTGTAAGAGCTTAGATCATCGATCTGTGAGCTCAGATCATCTATAGTCTGGGAATCCTGTGTCACCTGACTATTTGCTGCGTCAAGCTCAACCTCAAGTTCCTTGATGCGTGCTATCGCATCATCAAGATTGTTATAGCCGGAAGCTTGTGAGCTTTCTGTTGAAGCACCTTCTCCTGTATCCGGCAGTATCTTATTTATAACCGGAACGTCTTTAAGAGCTGGAGCAAGTACGGAAGAACCAAAACCTCCGACATCTGATTTTATGAGAATTGCAAAAATTCCAAGCCACACAACAATAATAAGAATAGTTGTAAGAGCCATGACAAGCTTGCTGGAAGCACTTTCTGTCTCTTCAGTTTCCTGATCATTCTCCTGTTGTTTTTTTAATTTCTTTTCTTTTTTCTTTTCACGTTTGGATTTTTTCTTTTCTTCTTTTGGATCGTCGATCTCGTTTATATCTGCCATATTGCCTCCAAGTTTTAGGAATTATATGTAAAGCTGACAAGCTCATCGATTTCTTTTGATTCGCTGTCTTTTTCATCTTTTTGAAACTCTTCGAATTTCTTTTCTCTTAGCTTCTCGTGAGTCTTTCTGTCTTTCATAAGCTCATTTAAAGCTATTCTTTTTTCTTCAAGCTCATCCTCTGCTTTTTTTACATTGGCAAGCTGTGTACGGATAACCGATTTTATTGAATTGATATCCTTTTTGTTGATGCTTATATCTGTGATATTAAGCTCACCGGATAAGGAATTTTTAAGTTTTTCCTCATACTGGACACGTTTTAAAACAAGCTCCTGTAATTTATCTTTTTCAAGCTGATACTTCGCGTTTGCCTCAGAAAACTCGTTCTTTGCCTGTGTTTCAAGCTTTATCTTGATATCGAGGATATTCTGCATACTGTATCTAAATTTTGCCATTTTACTCAAATACCTTCTCTAAAAGATCAAGTTCTTCGTCAAAGCTGAATTTCTCATCCGTATCCTGACAAAGGAAGGAATTTACGGCACCGATCTTCTGTATAGCATAGTCAATCTCCGGATTTGAGCCGTTTTTGTAGGCTCCGATATTTATGAGATCCTCTGCCTCATTGTAGGTGGCAAGGACATTTTTAAGCCTTCCGGCTAAAGCTTTATGCTCTTTTGTAGCTATCGCACTCATTACTCGGGATATACTTTGAAGTACATCAATAGCAGGATAATGGTTCTTGTGTCCAAGCTTACGGTCGAGCATTATGTGACCGTCGAGGATAGATCTTGCCGTATCTGTGATAGGCTCATTAAAATCATCTCCGTCTACTAAAACGGTATATAGTCCGGTGATAGATCCGATATCAGCCCGTCCTGCACGCTCCAAAAGCTTAGGCATTTCTGAATAAACACTCGGTGGATAACCTCTTGTAACAGGAGGCTCTCCGGATGCAAGTCCGATCTCACGCTGTGCCATCGAAAAACGTGTGAGTGAATCCATCATAAGAAGCACGTCACACCCATGATCCCTGAAATATTCTGCGATACTTGTAGCTGTCTTTGCAGCTTTGTTTCGGATAAGAGCAGGTTTATCAGATGTAGCCACAACTACAACAGATCTTGCCATTCCTTCTGGTCCGAGATCTCGCTCGATAAATTCTCTTACCTCTCGTCCTCGTTCTCCGATAAGAGCGATAACATTTATATCAGCCTTCGTATTTCTTGCAAACATTCCAAGCAGTGTACTTTTTCCTACACCTGAACCGGCAAATATACCGATTCGCTGTCCCTTGCCGACTGTAATAAGACCATCCACGGCTTTTACTCCAAGAGGGAGCACATCACTTATGATCTCTCTTGACATAGGATCAGGCGGAGGAGCCTCTATAGGATAAGCTTTATCCAGATGCATATCTGTATCAACATCTCCCGCATAGTCTGTAATTCTGCCTATGCCGTCTACGGTATGTCCGAGAAGTTCATCTCCAACTAAGACACTGAGAGGATGTCCGGTATTTTCTACGATACATCCGACTCCTACTCCCTCCACATTGTCAAAAGGCATAAGGATAAGGTGGGAATCACGAAAGCCTACAACCTCAGCCATGACATGATCCACCCTGTCTTTGTCGAGATAGATCTTGCACAGATCGTTAAGTCGCGCCTCAGGCCCTATTGATTCGATTGTCAGACCGACAACTTTGGCTACTTTTCCAAAACACTTATAATATTCACCGTTTATTAGTTGTAAATACTTTTCTGCTTCCTTTAACAAGTAAATAAATCCTTTCCGCGCTGCATTAGCTGCATAAAGATTTTATATCATTCACCAGATTATTAAGTTCCATGTCTATGCCGCAGTCAAATACTCCAAAACTTGTCTCTATCTGGCAACCGCTGGCATCAAGATTGGCATCGTTTACGACCTCGACATCTATATCATTGCCGATACGCTCACGTATCTCATCTATATGTGAAATCATAAACTTATAATTGGTGTGTGCGACATGTATTCTGAACTCTTTGCCGACCTCAATCTTTGAAATAGTATTCTTTACAAGGTATAAAAGAATATCTTTTTTCTCATCAAACTGTATATGGAATACTTTGTCAAATACCTGAATAATTGCATCTATAAGGTCAGATTCCAAAGCCTCTGTATAATCGGAATACTCTTTTTCGAGAGCTACTTTTCGGTCGTTGTATTGCCTGTCAAGAATTTCATACCGCTCTTTGAATTCGTTTTCTTTTTCAGCAAGACCATCCTCATAGCCTTTTGTCTTATTGTCGGCATATAAGATCTGTGCGCGCTGTTTTGCCTCATCCAAAAGCTTATCAGCCTGTGCATTGGCATCCTTTATTATCTCATCAGCCTTAAGTCTTGCCTCGGTAATGAGCTTTTCTTTTTCTGCCTCGACATCGATTTCGGAAACAACATCGGCTGCTATCCCCTCGTCGAAATCCTCCGCAGTGTTTACAACCTGCTCCTCTTTTGGTACAGCTTTAAACGAATCAAAAACGAGCTTCTTTATACTTGAGTTGTTGTTTATTACCCGTACACCTTCGTTTTCATTGACAACGCTGTACTGTTTTAAAATATTAGACAACTATATCGTCACCTCCGCCTCTGGAAATAACAATATCCGCAGAATCCTCGAGTCTTCGTATGATACCTACTATCTTCTGCTGCGCTTCCTCGACATCCTTCATACGTACAGGTCCCATGAAATCCATATCCTCTTTTATCATGGCAGCAAGACGTTTCGAAAGATTCCGGAATATTACATTCTGTACTTCCTCTGTAGAGCTCTTAAGTGCAAGCTCAAGATCAGCATTCTCAACATCACGAAGTACTCGCTGGATAGATCTATCGTCAAGCAGCAGGATATCTTCGAATACGAACATCTTCTTTCTGATCTCGTCTGCAAGCTCCGGCTCTTCGATCTCGAGAGACTCCATGATACGTTTCTCTGTTGCACGGTCTACATTGTTTAATATGTTTACGATGGAATCTATACCACCGACAATTGTATAATCCTGATTTACTAAAGAAGACAGCTTGCGCTCGAGGACACGCTCCACCTCCTTGACAACATCCGGGGATGTTCTGTCCATCTGCGCTATTCTCCGTGCTACATCAGCCTGTTTTTCAGGAGGCAATGCACCTAAGATCATTGCAGACTGTGTAGAAGAAAGATATGAAAGTATCATAGCTATAGTCTGTGGATGCTCATCCTGGATAAAGTTTAACAGCTGTGCAGGCTCTGTCTTTCTTACAAACTCGAACGGACGAACCTGTAATGAAGCTGTAAGCTTGGCAATGACGCCCTGTGCCTTATCCTCTCCAAGTGCTTTTTCAAGAAGTTCCTTGGCATATCCGATACCGCCCTCGGCAATATACTGCTGTGCAAGGCACACCTGATAGAATTCATCTAAAACTTCTTCCTTGTCCTGAGGAGATACGCTTCTTGTATTTGCAATTTCAAGCGTAAGTCCTTCGATCTCATCTTCTTTCAGATGCTGGAAAATGCTTGAAGCCTTTTCCGGACCTAATGTAATTAATAAAATGGCAGCTTTTTGTATACCATTGTAATTATCACTCATAAAATATTACTCCCAATCTTCATTGAGCCAGTTGCGAAGTAAAAGCGCAGCGGCCTCAGGATTTTCATCAACGAATTTCTCAATAAGAATACGTGTGTCTGATTTCTCAGCGTAGCCGATATCTTCCAAAGACTCATTGTTCTCCATAGTCTGATCAAGAAGAGAATCTACCGAAAGTTCTTCCTCGACAGGCTCTTCTTCATTAGAACGTGTGCTCTTAAATACAACAAAACCAAGTAATGCAAAGATAAGAACAGTTATCGCAATCTGGAGTATGTCGCTCCAAGAACGTGAAGTTGTAGTCTTATCTACAAACTCAGGCTGCTCATATATCAAAAATGATATCTGTGATATACCGGTTGCATTCTGAACAGAGGTTATCAGATCCTGATCAACGTCCGTTACCTTTACAGGATCAGCATTGTCTGCTTTGTACTGCTCCCAGGTTGTGTTATCAAGAGTTCCATTAGCTTCGAGTGTACTCTCATCATAAACTCTGTAACGTGTTGCAACGACAGTGATCGATGAGCTGTCGTAGTTTATATTTCCCCCCTCATTTGTGCTTGTTGTGATTTTCTCGTCGTTTAAGTAATTTCGGTCAGTGTCAGTGATAGATGACTCGGAAGGTGTTTCGTCCTGTGTGGTGTAAGTAGTATCATCACTATTTGAATCTGTTCCAGGTGTAGCAGCCTGACCGTTGGTGGCATCAGACTGGTAAACTGACTCGTCACTTAAAAGTCCTGTGTCTGTCTGTCCATCCGGCAGAGTGTAATTCTTCTGTGCTGTCTCAGTCTTGCTGAAATCAACATCAAGGTTCATTCCAACTTCGATATTTGAAAAAATATTTGAACTTTCAAGTGTCTTTGTTACTTCCGACTTGACCTGTTCCTCAAGCTTTTGTCTATAGGAAAGCTGTGAAGAAACAATACCGGAAGTTGAATTGGCATCACCACCTGAATAAAGAACATTGGCTTTTTTGTCGATGATAGTAATACCGTCTGTGGTATCGTTACCAAGAGCTGTAGCTACAAGTCTTGCTATGGCATAAGCCTGATCATCCGATAATGAATCTTTAAGTCCGAGTGTGATGGCTGCTGTAGCCTCCTCATCTGATGAAAGTATCGTTCCGTCATCATCCGGCATTGTTATATCAACGCTTGCCTCATCAACGTATGACTGTTTTTCAAGATGTTCTTTAAGTTTTTCCTCGAGATATACCTGATATTTTTTTTGTTTGTCTGCCTCTGTGGTAGAAAAACCTCCACTTGTGACATTGTCAATAGAATATGCCTGTGCGGGTATGTTATTATCTCCAAGCGCCATTATGGCATCTACCTCGTCAGACTGATTTACATAGAATATAAGATCTTTCTGCACGTCATAGCTGATATTGTTGTCATCGAGTACTCCTTTTATGGTAGATGCTTCAGATGCACTCGAAGCTTCTACAAGCTCGACCATTGTAGGACGTGAGATAACTACACCGAGTATTACCAGTGCCACAATTACCACCGCAACAATACTTATCAGTAGAGAACGCTGCTTTGTATTAAATTTTTTCCACCATGCTGCTACTTTATCAAGAATAGCTTTCAAACGTTCCGGCATTATATGTACTCCTTAGATTGACATCTGCATAAGTTCTTTGTATGCGTCAATTATTTTGTCTCTTACTGCAACTGTGTACTGTAAAGCAACAGATGCCTTTGCTTCTGCGATAAGTAGATCGTGTGTATTGTCAGATTCACCGAGTGCGAACTGTACTTCTGCCTGTTCTGCTGCGTTCTGCAGGCTGTTTGTCTCACTCACACTGCCCATTGCAGCCGAAAGCACATCTGAAAACGAATTGCTTTCTTCTGTCTTTGCAAGTGATGTGTTATTAAAAAATGAACCCATATTGTCAGTAGATATGGCGTTTATATTTGAAATATCCATCAAAAAGTCTCCTTTTGTTTATTATTTGCCTATCTGAAGTCCTTTTTCAGCCATTGACTTACTTGCTTCAAAAGCTGTCGTGTTGGCTTCATATGCTCTTGTGGCATCTATAAGATTTGTCATTTCCGTAACGGTATTGACATTTGGATATGAAACATATCCATCTGCATCCGCATCAGGGTTTGACGGATCGTATTCTTTTATAAAATCGGTAGTATAGTCAGATGTGACACTGCTTACCTTTACACCGTTACTGACAGCTGCATTTTTGGAAGCCGAATATATCTGTGAAAATGGTGTGACATTTTTTTCTGAAAATGTCACTATCTTTCTGCGGTAAGGCTCGCCCGATGCTGTAGATGTTGTATTAACATTTGCGATATTCTGTGCGATTATATCTGTTCGAAATCTCTCTGCAGTCATTCCCGACGCACTGATATTAAAAGACTGGAATAATCCCATAATTCATACCTCCTAATTAGCTGATAACACTCTTCATTCGTTCAAACTGTGAATTGATACTGCTGGTAAGTCCCTCATATTTGATCTGTTCTGAGGCAAGCTCTACGTTTTCTGTATCTATATCCACGTTGTTTCCGTCTTCCCTGTAGGAATAATTTGACGAATCTGTATATACGTTAGGATTTAATCTTGAAAGATCAAGCTCACTCACTTTACTGTCGAGTGAGCTGTGTTTGCATCTGCCAAGTTCCTCTGTAAGGACCCCTTCAAAATCAAGGTCTTTCCTCTTATATCCCGGAGTATCCACATTTGCGATATTGTTCGTTATGACTGACTCTCTTTTCCAGCTTGCATCAGCCGCTTTTGTCAGCAGATTTATATAATCAAAAGATGTCGAATTTATCATTTGTACCTCCATATACAGACCATAAGTACTCTATCATATTTATTATAGAGTAAAATATATAAAATACAAGATGTTTTTTAGGCTTTTTTACACTATATTGTACTAATCTGTCGAATTATGCACTAGATGTATACTAAAGAGTAATAAAAAAAGACCTATGCAAGATATAACATAAGTCCCTTTATGTACGCTAAAATATATAGTTATGCGTTTTTCTTACGAATCTTTTCAAGCTCATCGAAAACAACATCGTTTACAACTTTTATATATGTGCCTTTCATTCCGGAAGAACGAGACTCGATAACACCGGCACTCTCGAATTTGCGCAGAGCGTTGACGATCACGGATCTTGTGATGCCGACTCTGTCGGCAATCCTGCTTGCAACAAGAATACCTTCATTGCCGTCAAGCTCATCAAATATATGAAGTATGGCCTCAAGCTCCGAATATGAAAGTGTGCTTATGGCAGAACGGACGATAGCTACTTTCCGCTCTTCCTCTGCATTCTCCTCGTTTACAGATCTCATCATCTCAAGACCTACCACTGTAGTACCGTACTCCGTGAGGATTATATCATCGATATCATACTCGCGGTCACTTCTGTACTCGAAAAGAGTTCCAAGTCTCTCACCTGCTATATCAATAGGTGTGATGATTGCCTTGTACATTTTTGTGTCCTCGCCAAAACCGAGTGTCTCAAGATTTACATTCTCCTTTGTGGAAAGGATACCAAGAAGTCTTTCGTTAAGATCAGGATCTATATATCCTCCTACCTCATCAACGATAAGTTCATGAAGCTCATCGACTCCTTTACAAACGCTTGAACCCAGCACTTTACCTTTTTTGCTGATCACGAGAATATCAGAATCAAGTATACCTGTCAGCACCTGACAAATATCATTAAAAACAACCTTTGAAGAGCTATTGTTGTGTAACAGTTTATTTATCTTGCGTGTCTTATCCAGTAATTGTACTCCCATTAATTGTTATTCCTCCTTATCAGGCTTTTTATCTGTCACGTAACCACACTGCTCATCGGCACAGGCGATCTTGTTTCCTTTGACCACCATGTAGCTTCCGCAGCGGGGACATTTTTCCTCGACAGGTTTGCCCCAGCTCATAAAATCACATTCCGGATTGTCTATACATCCGTAATATTTTCTACCCTTACGTGTCTTTTTAAGTACGACATCCTTACCGCACTTAGGACAGGCTACTCCGATCTTTTCGAGGTACGGCATCGTGTATCTGCACTCCGGAAATCCCGGACATGCGAGGAATTTACCATGAGGACCGTATTTAACAACCATATTTCTTCCACATTCAGGACATATCTCATCGGTGACCTCATCCTCTATCGTCACTTTCTCAAGCTCTTTTTCAGCTTTATCGATCGCTTCTTTAAGATCAGGATAGAAATTCTCCACTACTGTCTTCCAGTTTACTGTACCTTCTGCCACTCCGTCAAGCAGAGCCTCCATATTTGCAGTAAAATTCTCATCTACTATCGTAGGGAAAGACTCTTTCATGATTGCATTTACCACTTCACCTATCTCTGTCACGTAAAGATTTTTGTTTTCCTTTGTGATGTATCTTCTCGCAAGTATTGTCGAGATAGTCGGTGAATAGGTACTCGGACGTCCTATTCCAAGCTCCTCGAGTGTCTTTACAAGAGAAGCCTCGGTATAATGTGCCGGTGGCTGTGTAAAATGCTGCTTTGGCTCAAATTCTTCCACGGAAAGCTTTGAGGACTCATCTAGTGGATTTTTAAGCACTACCTGTTTTTCCTTTTTGGCATCGTCAGCCTCTGTGTATGCCAGCTCAAAACCGTCAAACACCAGGCGTGAGGTGGCAAAGTTAAATATATAATCTCCGATAGAGATCTTTACTGTTGTAGTCTCATATACTGATTTTGCCATTCTGCTGGCAGCAAATCTCTTCCAGATAAGCTGATAGAGTCTGAACTGATCTCTTGACAGTGACTCTTTTATCTCAGAAGGAAGCCTGTTTATATCGGTAGGACGTATCGCCTCATGGGCATCCTGTATCTTTTTGCCGTCCTTTTTGGCAGAGCCGCCCTCTGACAGATATTTATCTCCGTAATTTGTCGAGATAAAATCTCTTGCCATTGCATCAGCCTCATCCGATATACGGACTGAATCAGTACGCAGGTAAGTGATTATACCTACAGTTCCCTGTCCCTTTACATCAACACCCTCATAGAGCTGCTGTGCTATACGCATGGTCTTTGAGATAGGAAAATTAAGAGCTTTTGAGGCCTCCTGCTGTAATGTACTTGTTGTAAAAGGCAGTGGAGTTTTATTGCTTCTCTGTCCCTTTTTAATGCTTATAACTTTGCACTCCTTACCTTTTAACTCAGCAAGTATCGCATCCATCTCCTTCTGTGAGGAAATGGCTATCTTGTTATCGCCTTTGCTGTAAAGCTTTGCGGTTATAGGTTTTTTCTCGCCATCCACATCGACAAGAGCATCAAGGCTCCAGTATTCCTCCGGGATAAATGCATTGATCTCTTCTTCTCTGTCGCAGATGATGCGAAGTGCAACAGACTGCACTCGTCCAGCACTTAAGCCTCTTTTTACTTTAGCCCAGAGAAGAGGACTTATCTTGTAACCTACTATTCTGTCAAGCACTCGTCTTGCCTGCTGTGCATCTACAAGATCCATATCTATCTTGCGAGGATGTTTAAGGGATTCCTTTACTGCATTTTTAGTGATCTCATTGAAACTGATCCTGCTTACATCTTTGCCCTCAAGCTTTAAGGCGTAGTAAAGATGCCATGAAATAGCCTCTCCCTCACGGTCGGGATCGGTTGCGAGATATATTTTTTCTGCTTTTTTAGCTTCTTTACGCAGTTTTGCAAGGATCTCTCCTTTTCCTCTTATGGTGATATATTTCGGTTCAAAATCACCATCCACATCTATTCCGAGCTGACTCTTAGGCAGATCGCGTACATGACCGTTTGATGCCATTACCTCATAATTTTTACCCAAGAATTTCTTTATTGTCTTTACTTTTGCCGGTGACTCTACGATAACCAGATACTTAGCCATTATAAAACTCCTTTTATTTTCGAAGCGATATTATAAAGTTTTTATATAATAATTTGAAATCGTCTCTTTTGCAAACCCTTTTTGTATGAGTCCGGTGAGTATTTCAAACAGCTCCGTTAATTCATACGGTACTTTTTCCGATAGTGTCCCTATATTCACAGGACAAAAATCGAGTAAACTATACACCAATGACTCTTTTTTATCAAGTAGATTTTTTCTAAAATCTATCTGGGTACACTCTGTGAGCCTTGTCATTGTTATGTCTGCAACAAATTCATCAATATCATAAATTATGCCTGCACCCTGCTTTATAAGGCGGTTGCAGCCAAGGCTTAAGCTGTCTGTTATGCGCCCCGGAACGGCATATACATCTTTTCCCTGTTCCATCGCATAATCTCCGGTGATGAGGGAGCCACTTTTATTTTTTGCCTCGACAATGACAACCATATCCGAAAGACCTGATATTATCCTGTTTCTGAGTGGAAAAAACATAGGTTTAGGCTGTGTGCCGGGTACATTTTCGGATATTATCCCGCCACACGTTTTGATCTTATCGTATAAAAACCTGTTTTCCTTCGGATAACACACATCAACACCCGATCCAAGCACCGCATAGGTATTTCCCAAAGCCTCCAGGCATCCAAGATGAGCATCTCTGTCTATACCGCGCGCCATGCCGCTTATGACCTGTATACCGGCTTTTGCAAGAGTATACGAAAGCTTTTTCGTTATCTCGCAGCCGTAGGCACTTCTTCCTCTTGCTCCCACTATGGCTATGGATTTAATGCTCTCATCAGGCAGTTTTCCTGTATAAAATAAGGCATACGGAGGACTGCTTATATTAAGGAGTCTGTCAGGATAGTCCTCATCTTCTATGGTGACAAAGCTTATGTCTTTCTGTAAAAAGCCTGTCCATTCCTTCTCGATATCAAACGTCGATTTTGATACGGTAAGCGCGTTTTTATCAGCTTCCGAAAAAATGGAGAGCTTATCATACAAAGAAGGCTTCATATAAAAAAGCTCCTCGGCTCCTATATTACAGTCTATGAGCATTTTCTTTTTTGCATTACTTATCTGAGGCAGATTTGCAAGCCAGTATCTGTATTTCAACTGCACGCACCTCCCCAGAATTTCTCGTTTATGCTCCTGTAGCATATCGCTTCATTGAGATGCTTTACCTTAACACTGTCGCAGCCGTCCATATCAGCTATGGTACGCGATACTTTAAGTATTTTATGATAAGTTCTTGCGGTAAGGGCAAGCTTATCGTACATATTTTCCATATAGCTTTTTTCACGCGCCCCAAGTCCACAGTATTTTTCAAGTCTGTCGGTTTTTATCTTTGAATTATATGAAAACGGTTCATTTTTATACCGGTCTGACTGGATTTTGTGGCACTTTATGACGCGTTTTCTTATATCCTCAGAGCTCTCGTTATGGCAGGAAGCCGTTATTTCGTCAAAACGCAGAGGATTTGCCTCCACACATATATCTATCCTGTCGATTATGGGCTGTGAAACCCTGCCGAAATATCTTTGCAGAGACGGCTCACTGCACCGGCATTTCTGCATATTTGGATAATAACCGCAGTTACACGGATTCATCGCCCCAAGCAGCAGGAAATTTGCCGGAAACGTAACATTTCTGCCACCGC
>CAVABC010000016.1:0-41351 GCA_963586665.1 Acutalibacteraceae bacterium | reverse complement strand
GTTATAAAAATAACTTTACAACCAATTACAGGGGTGCAAAAATGACAAAAAATATCGATGAAAACATCAGACAATTTAAAAGCATATATTCCGACTGCGCAGATATAAAAATGCAGGAAATGTATCTGGGGCAGGGCGGCTGTTGTAAATGCTTTATAGCATATATTGAGGTGACTTGTCCTGGAAGTGGCATAAACAGCAGTTCGCTTGGGCGGTTTACAGAATATCTGAAGAATGTGCCAAAGGATCAGATAGCGGTGGTACTGGATGAAAACAGGGCGGGATTATCTGATTTTATGAATCTGGATACGGTGGAAGAGGCGGCACAGGCAATGCTGACCGGAGATGCCGTGCTATTTGTGGATGGATATGAGCAGGCTCTTAAATTGTCAGATCAGGGATATCCTTCGATGTCTTTGCAGGAAACCGATTCAGAAAAGGTCATCCGCGGCTCAAACGAGGGATTTACCGATTCGATAAAGGTAAATACTGCACTGGTGAGGAGACATCTTAGAAGCACAAGACTTAAATGCCATGAAGTGACAAAAGGACTGCGCAGCCACACAAATGTGGATATATTATATGTCAAGGATCTGGTAAAACCGGGGCTTGTGGAGAATGTCGAACAAAATCTGGAAAGCTATGTGATAGACCATGTGGGGGATTCGGGTGAGTTGGAACAGTTCGCGGAAAAAAAGTGGTATTCTCCATTTCCACAGATACAGACCACAAAAAGACCGGATGTGGCGGTAAATGCACTGTTGGAGGGGCGTGTTGTGGTGTTTTCCAACAACTCGCCAGTTGCGATAATACTGCCGACCACCATGAACAATTTCCTTAAAACAGCGGATGACTATTACAATAGAACGATAGCGGCTAGTTTTGCGAGAGTGATACGCTATGTGGCTACATTTTTATCAATGACATTGCCGGGACTTTATCTTGCGGTGACCAATTTTCACACGCAGATATTGCCGACACCGTTGCTTCTGGCATTTTACAATGCAAGACTCGGATGTCCGTTTCCTCAGGTGTTGGAGGTACTTATGATGGAACTGGCATTTGAGCTGCTGAGGGAGGCTGGAATACGACTGCCCGGAGCTATGGGAAATACGATCGGCATCGTGGGTGGTCTCATAATAGGTCAGGCAGCGGTGGATGCAAACCTTGTAAGCCCGATAGTAGTCATACTTGTGGCATTTACAGCATTATGCTCCTTTGCCATTCCGAGTGAGGAATTTGCATTTTCATTCAGGATACTTAAGTTTGCAGTGATCGTCATGTCAGCATGGCTTGGGTATTTTGGATTTCTTATCAGTCTGTTTGTGGTGCTTCTTCATCTGGCAAAGCTCAAGAGTTGTGGTTATCCGTATATGATGCCGTTTGTGGGATCTGATCTGTCAGACGGTGAGGACGAAAGAGACAGTATCATACGTTTTCCGCTACGTAAGCTGTGGAAACGTCCCATATTTACAAGAGTGGGT
The DNA here is from genome assembly GCA_963586665.1 of Acutalibacteraceae bacterium. Taxonomy (GTDB): domain Bacteria; phylum Bacillota; class Clostridia; order Lachnospirales; family Lachnospiraceae; genus Roseburia. The sequence continues at coordinate 39,867 of CAVABC010000016.1, read as the reverse complement.
GAGCGTAGAAAATTGAGAGATAAAAGATAAGATATTGGTATATTTATTCCGGATATGAGCCATACTTTGTTGTGAAAGGAACAAAGTATGACTAAAAATATGAAAGAAAATACGTTATTTGCACAAAATGGAGAAATATCGGGCAGACAGTTGTATCGGCTTTATGTATTCAATCTGCTGGGCGTGGGAACACTTGTGCTGCCGAACAACCTTGCCAGGCTTGGAAAATATGGATTTGTGTCGATTATACTCGGTGTAGCGATGACATGGATATTCATGTGGATGACGGCAAAAGCCCGGGTACGGCATGCGGATATTGCCGGAGAAGATCAATCGGGAACTGAAAAAAACGGATTCCTCGGTGGAATGTGGAATGTGATCGTGGCAGTTTATCAGCTTATGCAGGCAGCATTTCTTGCGTGGGTATTTGTAAAACTGATAAGAGACAGTCTGATACCTGATGAGTCATTCACCATAGTACTTTTGGTGATAATGGCGGTATGTGCCTATGCACTAAGTGGGGGAGTGGAATGCAGGGCGAGAGTTTACGAGGTTGTGTTCTGGTTCGTACTTATACCGCTTATAGCAATGCTACTGTTTGCAATGCGTGATATAAAAATGGAATATATAAAAATTAAAGATGGATTTAATATAAAAGAGATGCTGATTGGGGCATATCTGGTATTTGCGGCAACTACGTCAATCTTTAATATATTGTTTATTAGGAATAAAAATTTAAAGCAGATTAAACAAAAAGTGAGTGCATCCATACTGACATTTGCAGGAATAATGCTACTTTTGTATGCAGTCCTGCTTGGCAATTTCGGAAAGTATGCACTTGCGGAGATAGAATTTCCGGCAGTAGTACTTATGAGTGATGTACAGCTAAAGGGAAGCTTTTTCAAACGTGCGGATGCATTTATGCTTGCGGTGTGGTTTTTTACACTGTTTTCGATATTGAATATGAGTATGTTCTATGCGTCAAAGATGTGCGAGGCGGTAAGAAATAAAATGTTTAACGTCAAATATTTAAAAAAACGTTTATACGAAAAGTACAATTCGCAATCATCAGATAGCTGCAATCATGCCGACACAGGCATAGAAAATATCCCCAAGTGGTGCATACTGCTTGTCACAGCACTTACGCTAGCCTGTGCATATATTTTAGAATATGGAGATGGAATGGTGAAGAAATATCTGGGATTTTTACTTTGGATAGGAATACCTCTTATAGTGCTGGTCGTGATAGCACTCATGTTTACAGGATGCAGTTCGGTCGAGCTGGAGGATAGATGTTTTCCGACATTGGCGGCTGTGGACATCGATCATGGCGGCATAGATAAAATTGAGTTTTATTATAATATGGAGAAATCGTATGAACCTGAATATGCAGATTCGATAGAGAGTGCTGTCGAGCAGTTTGAGGACAGGCTTCCGCAGAAAGCAGATACGAATCATATGAAGGTGCTTTTGATAGGAAAGGAGTTTTATGATGACAAAGAAACCTACGCAGAGCTTATGGAATATTGCAAGGAAACAAGAAAAATCCCACGAAACACTTATGTGTGCGTGGTTGATGATATCAATGATATTTTTGATAATATGGGCAGTTATTATGAGCAGAAGATCGACAAACAGGAGCGTGAAGAGGATTTGCAGATAGTGACACTCGGTACGCTCATGGATGATTATACAAATTTTAAACAAAATTGAATAAACTCCTAAAACCCGGCAATACTGTTTTTACATGAGAAAGAAAATTACCCTTACAGCCATAGCTATACTGGCGGTTCTGGCATGCGTAAACAGCTGCCGGAAAGCAGAAATGCAAAAATCAATAGCATCAAAGATCCTGCGATTTCATGTGCTGGCAAACAGCGACAGTGAAGCTGACCAGAATGTGAAAAAGCAGGTCAGGGATGCGGTAGGTACATATCTTAGACCATATCTTGCGGAATGTAAAAATATAGATGAGACCAGGGACACGGTAAATGCTCATATGGACGAAATAGTAGCGGTATCAGAGGAGGTGCTGTCGGAAAACGGATTTGCATATGGGGCAAGCGCATGTGTTACGCACACGGATTTTCCGGTAAAGACCTACGGTGACTATACATTTCCAAAAGGAGAGTATGAGGCACTTGAGATCACACTCGGGGAGGGAGAGGGACACAACTGGTGGTGTGTGCTTTATCCGAATATGTGTTTTAAGGGCACAGTCTATGAGGTAGTGGAGGATGATGCAAAGAAAGAGCTTAAAGAAGTATTGTCTTTGGATGAGTATGAGAGTGTGTTTGACAGCGGAAAATATGAAATAAAATTTAAAATCCTTGAATTTTTCAGATAAAACAGTTAGTATATACCCTGAAACTTAAATAGTGAATTGGCGATTGGTCGGTATAAAGTGTAAATATGGAAAGACGTTATACTATACGCTGACAATAATTATAGAGATCAAGGAGAAAATCATGACAAAAGATGTAGTTGTTTCCCTCAAAGGTCTGCAGCTTGCACCTGATGAGGAGTCGGATGCTGTGGAAGTTATAGCACCGGGGGAGTATTATATTAGAAATGACAAGCACTATGTGCTTTTTGAGGAGATAATGGAGGGGGAGAATAACACCTCTAAAAATATGCTTAAGTTTAATAAGGATTGTCTTGAGTTTACAAGAAAAGGACCGATGAGTGTACATATGATATTTGAGAAGGGCAAGAAAAACCTGACTTATTATTATACACCGTTTGGCAGCATACAGATCGGCATAGATGCCACAGGAATAGAAGTAAGTGAGACTGATGATGAGATCACAGCCGAGGTAAAATATGCACTTGACGTAAATTATGAGTACGTGGGTGACTGTCATATAACAATAGCTGTACGTAAGAAAGGTATGGCGGTAAATATCGCATAAAGTAACAAAAAGAGCATCCTAAGAGGATGCTCTTTTTCATTTGTTCTAAATTTAAATTACTATTTATTTTTTTTGGTCTGTTTTGAAGCTGCCTTAGCTGCTTTTCTCTCAGCACTTGCCTTTTCTTCAGCTTTCAGCTGTTCGTTTGCCTTGTTATATTTTTCAGCCATTCTTGCACGGAACCCTTTTTTCTTTTTAGGCTTCTCGAGTGGTCCGCGAAGTCCGCGCACCGATGTGATATAGATACCGCTGACAGAGGCTTTTACCTCCTTCATTAATGGGATCTCATCAAAAATTTGCTCGTCTGCGATGAGAGTCATAACCTTCGGTCCGACCTTTGCTTTTACAATAGGCAGCTTAGAGCCACGCATAAGCTTTGGTGTCTGCTCTATGACAATCTGTGGAAGACCTGCGTCTTTTAGTTTCATACGCTTCTTGTCGATGATGAGCATGTTAGTTGTCTGCGAATTGGCTGCTATCTGAGCATCCTGCTCTTCTTTTCTCTTCTGTGCTTTCTTGCCAAGTATGGATAATACTATTAAAGCTGCTACAAGCACAACGGCAACAACTATAAGTACTATTAATGCTGGATTCAATACTTGTCCCTCCTAGTTTACTTTATTTAAATATGATTTTAGCAAATGAAATAAAAAAAATCAATCTTATTGCGAAATATCGTTAAAATGTAGTATAATAAATGAGGTATTAGTCCTAGAAATAAAGTACCAGCATAAATTTGAAATAATAATCGTGAAGATATTGAAATTTATGATTGACGATAACTGGTAAATGATATAGATATGGGGGAATTAAAATGAAAAATATAGCTCTTCTGGCTGACGGATGGAGACGCTTTGTTACTTATTCATGGGTGGAAGGGATCATGAGTGGTGCAAAAGAGATGGGGGTAGATATCTGTCTATATTTTTTTAGTACAAATGGTACGTGGAGTCATGATCAAAAATTTAACAGTGGTGAGTACAGTCTTTACGATCTGCCGGATCTGGAGAATTTCGACGGAATTGTATTCGATTGTACAAACACAACAGATGAACATCAGATAGATAAAATTGTAAACAAATTAAAAAATCTTTCTATACCGGTAGTCAGTATTGGCTATGATATGGAGGGTTTTTACTATGTTGGGAATGACAACAAAAAGCTTTTCAGACAGATAGTTGATCATCTGCATTATGATCATGGTATAGAGAACTTTGTGTTTGCCGGAGGACCGGATTTTCACTATGAGAACAGAATGCGATATCAGGCATTTCTTGAAGCCATGGATGATTATGGTATTGCTGTCACAGATGATATGGTGTTGTTTGGTGAGTTTGACTATGGTACAGGTGTCAGATACATGAATGAATGGCATGAGTCAGGTAAGCCACTGCCACAGGCTTTTGTATGTGCCAATGACAATATTGCCGCAGGAATATGTGCTACAGCAGAGACTCTTGGTTATAAGGTGCCACGGGACTTCTTGGTTACTGGATTTGATAATCTGGATAAAGCGGCATATTTTAATCCACAGATTACTACAGTGGAGCATAACAGAGGAAACATTGGGCGTGTTGCCGTACAGATATTAAAAGATGTATGGGAAGGCAGCATGAAGGCTGCTGATCATTTCCTTGAGTCGGAATTTATACCGGCTGAAAGCTGTGGCTGCCCGAATACGCATCGTGTGAATTACAGAGATTATATAAAGGAAAGTATCAAATTTTCTGTGAAGCAGGAACATGAGGAAGATGATGTCATGATATTGCAGAATCGTGTGGAGGAGTGTGCAGATTATGACGAACTTTTTAAGGAGTATTCTGATTATATACAGGCTCTTTCATGTGATGGAGTATATATAGTTGTTGACAGAAAGCTTCTGACAGCGGATATTAATTCACATTTTTCAACTGTTGGATATGAAATAGAGAATGAGGTAGTTGCATTTGCAAATGAGAGAGGAAAGGGCAGTATTCCGATCCAGACAGTACAGGATATGATGAGATATATGCATGATTCAAAAGAACCGACATGCTTTATGTTTTGTGCAATACATTTCAGAAACGAAATTGTGGGATATACTATTCTTAAAAATCCATATTTCCTATATGGACGTCCGGAACTCTTTGATATACAGTCTACTCTGACCAGAAAACTTGAGAATCTTTTTAAACAGAGGGTTCTTGAAAATGCCAACTTGGAAATGAAAAAGCTATACAATAGGGATTCTCTTACAGGGCTATACAACAGAATTGCATGCAATGAGATGGTTGTTCCATTGTTTGATGAGCTTACAAAAAATAATATAGGATGCACATTGATATTTTTGGATGTAGATGATTTTAAGCTTATAAATGATACATATGGACATCGTTATGGAGATAATATGCTTCGCAGTATTGCACATATATTGGATAAGGAAAGACCATCAGGTGCCATGGTTTACAGGTTTGGAGGAGATGAGTTCTGTGTATTCATACCGGGTGTGGACAGTATTCTGGCGGACAGCTACATGAACAGAGTTACAGATATTCTAAGTGATAAAGGTATCTGCATAAGCCATGGAACAATATATACAGATACACATGGACATAAGTCTTTTGATGAGTATCTCGCAAGGGCTGACAAGAAGATGTATAGTATAAAACAGGAGCACAAGAAGAAAAAGCAGCCCTGGTTTAAAAAAGGTGTAGATATCTCTTCGATTCCTGAACTTGTTGACGCAGGAGTGTCTTTTTATGATGCTGAAGGGGTTAGACGAAATATTTTTGATATACTAAAAGAAAACAATATCAATTCTGTGCGCCTTAGAATATGGAATGAGCCAGGCAATGTTCCTGAGTCAAAAGGATATTGCAGTCTTGTATATACTTTGGAGATGGCTCACAAAATCAAAAAATATGGAATGCATTTTGTGCTTGATTTTCACTATTCTGATTACTGGGCGGATCCGGGACAGCAGAATAAACCAAAAGCATGGCAGCATCTGTCGTTTGAGGAACTGAAAAAAGCTGTTTACGATTATACATACAGCGTACTTAATAAACTAAAAATGAGTGATTGCGCACCTGACATGGTTCAGATTGGTAATGAGATACGAAGCGGTATGCTATTTCCGGATGGAGAGGTCCCGAAGTATGATCAGCTTACAGAACTTGTCAATTGCGGAATACATGCTGTAAGAGATGTTCTTCCGGACGCAGATGTGATGATACATCTCGATCAGGGGGGCAGATTTTACTATCTGAAAGAATGGTTTGATGCCATGTTCGCTGCTGGAATGGAGCCTATAGATGCTATAGGAATATCATTTTATGCATTCTGGCATGGCACATATATGGATCTTAAGTATACTATGAAAAGGCTCATTGAGACTTATAACCTTCCTGTATACGTTGTCGAAACAGCACATCCGTGGAGGCAGTGCGAGGGCGAACATGTTTCAAAGGAGATGATGGATACAGCAGGACTTCCTGCCGGTATACATGAGCAGAAGATATCGCTTGACATGATTATGCAGGCAGCCGCTGAGGTTTCAGCCAATACTACAGGTAAGACAGGTGTATACTACTGGGAACCTGTATGTGCACCGGAGAGGGGATTTGGCAGCTGGCATGAGAATATGGGAATGTTTGATACAAAATGTCGCGAACTTGATGGCTGGAAAGCATACAAAGATTTTGATACGCAGCATCTTCCTATATATGATCTTGACTCTTTTATGGAGTCTTTTTACCTGACAAATGGTGCGAAAAAAGTTGAAACAGGAATTAATATTTTACCGAACCCTAGCTTCTTTGAGGGTTTGGATGGATGGTGGATCTCAAAGAAGCCGGACAATGTGATGGTAGAGACAAATGATGAAGGATTGTATATATCATCTGATACCAATTTTGATTTTGAGATAACAAGGCAGATTTATATAAAACAGCCGGGCAGATATGCACTGTCCGTAGATTACAGAGGAACAAATACTACAGGTGTTGAAGTTGAGCTTTTTATGACTGAAATATGTGCTGATGGACAAAAAGAACATTCAAAGAAGATTTTTCCATCAGATATCAGATATGTCACACATTCGCTGGAGGCAGTGGAACTTAGTGAAGGACACATAAATATAGGCATAAGAATGCATACCCCACCTGTTTTTGCGAAGATAAAGCAGTTTTCACTCGTTGTAATTTAGTCCGATATGTGATATTGTAGACTAACGTGGTGCCGTACAGTAAATGTTGTTTATCACATTGTTTAGTGTGAGAGCAGCTTTGTATTATTACCGGACGGGTTTATCACAGTAGTAATTATACATATCAGATGATTAATGCTTTGCATATGGTAAGGTGCAAGAGTAATATGTATCGATGTGCATACACAATTCAGGAGGACTCAATGAGCGAGAAGAATAACAAGAAAAAAATAGCAGTAATAGCGGTACTTGTGATCGTTATAATTGCAGCAGTGATAGCAATTGTTGCTGGAATTAATAAAAGAAAATCCGGTACTGATGCTACAGAGACAGAAAATGCCAGTGCGACCCAAAGAAGTGGTCAGTTTGACATTGATTATGAAAAGCAGGTTACTAAGCTTGCTGATTATTCAGCGATACCTATTACAGTGGATTCTGATTATGAAGTGACTGATGAATCTAAACAGTCATACCTTACAAGTGTTCTTACTTCATTTGGAGGAGATCCATACAAACAGGTTACAGACCGCGACACAGTTGAAGAGGGAGATTACGTAAAGGTTGACTACACAGGATACAAGGATGGTGAGGCATTTGATGGTGGTTCAGCTTCAGATCAGCTTCTTGATGTATCAAACAACTGTTCTGTATCAGGGACGAGCTTCATAGATGGATTTACCGCACCTATTATCGGAGCAAAAGTTGGGGATACAGTAAAAGGAGATGTAACATTTCCTGAAGATTATGGTAATGATGATCTAAATGGTCAGACAGTTACATTCGAGTATACTATAAAGGGAATTTACTCAGCGGATCCTGTAGCTTTAGCAGATCTTACAGATGAACAGGTAAATACAGTATTTGGAACAAGCGCTGGAATTACAACAGTAGATGATCTTAATACTCAGATTGAGAGTGATCTTAAGCAGCAGTTATACAGCGCAGAAGTGACACAGATCAAAAATTATATGGTAGAAAACAGTACTGTCGATATACCGGAGGAGTATTTACAGGCAAGACTTAATGAGTATATTACATCATTTACAGATGAAAATGTATCAGATGGTCAGACACTTGAAGATTATCTGAGCACTAATTACAGTATAACTGTTGATCAGGCAACAGAGACATGGACAAGTAATCTCACAACTCAGATCAAGGTAGAATTCATTTTCGGTCTGATCGCACAGAAAGAGGGCATTGAGATGGATGAGGATGCCTTTGACAATTACGTAAGCTATATCATTTCTGCAAGCAATGGACAGTTTAGTGAGGCAGATGATGTATATGAGTATTTTGGCAGCGGCCATAAGGATGAGGGAGAGACTTATCTCAAAAATCAGTATCTTGTGAACAAAGCAATAGATCTTGTGACAGGAAACGCACAGGTGACATTTAGAGATAGTTCCGCATCTGAGAGTACGGATACCTCTGAGACTACAGAGACGGCGGAGTCTGCAGAAAATGCTCAGTAATGATAATTAGCTGATGCTGGCCTGATAGGGCTGGCATTGGTTTAGATGGAGGATTAGATAATGGAACTTATTAACATTCGCGATATTTTCCACAACAAGGACAAATACGCAGATCAGGAAGTGACTATCGGAGGATGGGTAAGAAGTAACCGTAATTCAAAAAACTTTGGATTTATCGTAGTAAATGACGGTACATTTTTCGAGCCTATACAGGTAGTTTACGGAAACGGACTGGACAATTACGAGGAGGTCGGCAAGATCAATGTCGGAGCTGCCATCATCGTAAAGGGTACACTCGTGCTCACACCGGAGGCTAAACAGCCATTCGAGATCCAGGCCGCAGAGGTTACGGTCGAGGGTGCTTCTACACCGGATTATCCTCTTCAGAAGAAGAGACATACATTCGAGTATCTTCGTACTATTTCACACCTTAGACCTCGTACAAACACATTTGAGGCAGTTTTCAGAGTACGTTCACTCTGTGCATATGCGATCCACAAATTCTTCCAGGAGAGAGACTTCGTATATGTTCACACACCACTTATCACAGGAAGTGACTGTGAGGGAGCGGGAGAAATGTTCCAGGTTACTACACTTGACATGAACAACCTTCCTATGACAGAGGATGGAAAAGTGGATTTTTCAAAGGATTTCTTTAACAAGCCTACAAACCTTACTGTTTCAGGACAGTTAAACGGTGAGACTTATGCCATGGCATTTAAGAATATCTACACATTCGGACCTACTTTCCGTGCAGAGAATTCAAACACTACACGCCATGCGGCAGAGTTCTGGATGATCGAGCCTGAGATCGCTTTCGCAGATCTTGAGGACGATATGATGCTTGCAGAGTCAATGCTTAAGTATGTTATCAACTATGTGCTTGAGAATGCTCCTGAGGAAATGGCATTTTTCAACAATTTCGTGGACAAGGGACTTCTCGATAGACTTCAGAATGTCGTAAGCAACGACTTTGCTCGCGTGACATATACAGAGGCTATTGATATCCTTTCAAAACACAATGACAAATTCGACTACAAGGTATCGTGGGGATGTGATCTCCAGACAGAGCATGAGAGATACCTCACAGAGGAAATCTACAAACGCCCTGTATTCGTTACAGATTATCCAAAGGAGATCAAAGCTTTCTATATGAAGCTCAATGAGGATGGAAATACTGTTGCTGCAGTTGACTGCCTCGTACCGGGAATTGGTGAGATCATCGGAGGAAGCCAGAGAGAGGATGATTACGACAAGCTCCTTGCCAGAATAAACGAGCTTGGACTTTCAGAGGATGATTACAAGTTCTATCTCGACCTCAGAAAGTACGGATCTGCAAGACATGCAGGTTTCGGACTTGGTTTCGAGAGATGCGTAATGTACCTTACAGGAATGGCAAATATCCGTGACGTTATCCCATTCCCTAGAACAGTAAATAACTGCGATTTATAAAATGATTAAAGGGTCAAAAGGTATCATTGATGTATACCTTAGTGACCCTCATACCATAAAATGTTATACAAAATCATATCCGCGGAATAATAGCAAAGATATGTAATATATGGAAATCTCCACGCATATTTATTATGTGTGGAGGTTTTTTATTATGTGGAGAAAAATAAAACCGTCAACGATAACGATCATAATCATGCACGGCACGGCTTTGGGCTGTATCGCGATCATCTCTATAACACAGTGCTTCTGCGATATGCCGGCATGGATAGAGTATGCGCTGCTTATGCTTATAAACGTGATAATAGGCTTTCTGTGCGGCTTTTTGCTCAAATGCTGTTTTCACAGGCGCAGATACATACGACCTACTGTGGTGGCATACTGGATTACCTATGTCATAGCCACGGTGCTGATAAAAATAGGCGAGTCAAAAAATATTTTCGAGCTTTTGATCATCTTTTTGCTCATAATGTTCTCGGCATGCGTTTTTCGTTGAAAAAAGGGGTTTTCAGATTGATTTTGCTGTGATATAATGTGGAGAGCAAATATGGTGTGCCGGGTGTGTCACACGGCAGCTGTTATATGAAAAGGAGATACAATATGAAACACGTAAAGACATTAAATACAAGAAAATTACAGAACACAGTTAAAAAAGGCGGATGCGGAGAGTGCCAGACATCATGCCAGTCAGCTTGCAAGACATCTTGTACAGTTGGAAACCAGACTTGTGAGCAGTACAAATAGTTAAAAGTGAAAGCGGATTTTGGGAGTGTGCGCTGATCGGTGCACACTCTTTTCGTTGCTGTTTATCTGCGCAGTTATAATAACTGTCCGTACATTGTACGAACGGCAGAACATATGGGATGTAAGTATATATTTACGGGAAAATATAATAAGTATAGATAGAAAGAGAGGAATATTGTAGTGGTTCATCAGTATAAGAACAACGGCTATAATATTGTCTTAGATGTCAACAGTGGAGCCATTCACGTAGTGGATGATGTCACATATGACGTTATTGAGCTGTTTGAGGACAACTCAGCTAAGGAGATTATTGAAAAACTTGTGGACAAGTATCCACAGACGGAGATAGAAGAAGCAATAGAGGAAGTAAACGAGCTTAAGGATAATGAAGAGCTTTTCACAGAAGATACATACAAAGAGCGTATCATAGATTTTAAGAAGCGTCAGACTGTTGTAAAGGCACTCTGCCTTCACATCGCGCATGACTGCAACCTCGCCTGCAGATATTGTTTTGCAGAGGAGGGAGAGTATCACGGCAGACGTGCTCTCATGTCATATGAGACAGGAAAACAGGCACTTGATTTCCTGATCGCCAATTCAGGCAGCCGCAGGAACTTAGAGGTAGACTTCTTTGGTGGAGAGCCTCTTATGAACTTTGACGTGGTAAAACAGCTCGTGGCATATGGTCGTGAGCAGGAGAAGCTTCACGATAAGCATTTCAGATTTACACTTACTACAAACGGTGTACTTTTGAATGATGACGTCATGGAGTTTGCCAATAAAGAGATGGACAATGTCGTACTTAGTATCGACGGACGTAAAGAGGTTCATGACCGCATGAGACCTTTCAGAAAGGGCGCAGGAAGCTACGACCTTATCGTTCCGAAGTTCCAGAAACTTGCAGAGAGCCGTAATCAGGACAGATACTATGTAAGAGGTACATATACACATTTCAATACAGATTTTTCACAGGATGTACTTCATCTGGCAGATTTGGGCTTTAAACAGATCTCGGTAGAGCCTGTAGTGGCTCAGCCTACAGATGAGTATGCCCTTCAGGAATCAGATCTGCCTGTGCTTTTCGATGAGTATGACAAGCTGGCAGCAGAGATGGTAAAGAGAAAGAAAGCCGGAAACGGATTTAATTTCTTCCATTTCATGATTGACCTTGAGGGAGGACCTTGTGTATACAAGCGTCTTTCAGGCTGCGGTTCGGGGACAGAGTACCTCGCAGTTACGCCTTGGGGAGACCTTTATCCATGTCATCAGTTTGTTGGAAATGAAGATTTTCTCATGGGTAATGTATGGGACGGCATCAAGGCAACAGACATTCAGGACGAGTTCAAGTGCTGTAATGTATATGCCAAGGAAAAGTGCCGTAATTGTTTTGCAAGATTCTACTGTAGTGGTGGATGTGCCGCCAATTCTTACAACTTCCACGGCACTATCACAGACGCATACGATCTCGGATGCGAGCTGCAGAAGAAGCGTATCGAGTGTGCTATCATGATAAAGGCAGCGGAAGCTGACGAGGCATAGATGCTCGATATGGTTATTGACCGTTAGACATATTATCTGACTTTGGCGTGGGATTGGCAGAAATATCATGTCACTTCTGCGTGCGAATATATATCACATACATTTTATATGTGTGTGACTAAATATCATATCCGCCCAATATATGAGCGGTGTGAATGCAGCGTTTGCTGCAAAATTAAACAGGAAGGTAGAATGACAATGAAAAAAGGAAAGAGCTGGGTGATTATCCTTGTGGCAATCATTTGTACCGGACTTCTTGGCTGGTATTCCACAACGGTTATTGCCGACACAAAGCAAAAGCAGGAAGCAACTGCTAATGGGGAAAGTACCAAAGACAGCGATTACCAGAACATCAAGCTTGGTCTGGACCTCTCAGGTGGTGTTTCCATTACTTACAAGATCAAGGATGACAATCCTACAGACAAGGATGTAAGCGATACTATCGCAAAACTTGAGGAACGTGCAGAGAGCTACACAACAGAATACTCTGTATACAAGAGCGGTGATGACCGTATCACTGTAGAGATACCGGGAGTAGATGATCCCAATCAGGTGCTTGAGGACTTAGGAAGCCCAGGATCACTTTATTTTATATCGCAGTATGATTCTGACGGCAATGCAAACTACACAGCAGACAGCTCTGTTGAGGGTGGTTACAAGCTTAATTACGATATTGATACATTAAAAGAGAATGGCTCTATTATTCTTGATGGTAATGATGTAAAAGATGCGTCAGCAGAATACAATAAATCATCTTCTACATCTACACAGGAGCCTGTTGTTTCACTTAAATTAAAAGATGATGCCATAGATACATGGGCAGAGGCTACTGAGAAGGCAAAGGACGCCGGACAGTCTATCGGTATATATTACGATGATCATTTTATCAGCGTTCCTACAGTAAGCGCAGTTATCTCTGATGGAAACTGTGTCATCAACGGAATGAGCAGCTATGATGATGCATCAAACCTTGCAACATTTATCCGTGTTGGTGCGATCAATCTCCAGCTTGAAGAGTTAGAGTCAAACGTCGTTGGAGCACAGCTCGGTGGATCAGCTCTTACAAATGCTGTAAAAGCTGCGATCGTCGGAATCATACTTATCATGGTATTCATGATCGTACTTTATGGAATACTCGGTGTGGTTGCATCTCTTGGACTTGCAATCTACGCAACACTTACAGTACTGTTCATCTACTGGTTTGAGATTACACTTACACTGCCGGGTATCGCGGGTATCATCCTTGGTATCGGTATGGCGGTTGATGCGAACGTTATCGTATTCGCACGTATCCGTGAGGAGATCGCAAGTGGTAAGTCAGTACTTGCATCGGTCAACGAAGGTTACAAGAAAGCACTTTCAGCTATCCTCGATGGACAGGTTACTACATTTATCGCAGCACTTGTCCTCATGGTACTTGGTTCAGGTACAGTAAAAGGATTTGCTTACACACTTATGATCTCTATCGTGCTTTCACTGTTTACAGCACTTTTCATCGCTAAATACTTGACAAGAGCATTCTACGGTGTTGGCGTAAGAGCAGAGAAGTTCTACGGAAAAGCAAAGAAGAGAAAAGTTATCAGATTTGTACAGAACAGAGTTAAATACTTCATCATTTCAGGTGTTGTTATCGTAGCCGGTATCGTCGGCATGGTCGTTTACTCTGTAAACTCAGGCAATGCATTAAACTACAGTCTTGAGTTCGTAGGTGGTACATCTACAACAGCAGACTTTGGAAAGAATTACACAGCTACTGAGGTAGAGGAGAATATCGTACCATCAGTATCTGAGCTTCTTGGAAACAGCGCAGTACAGGTTACTACAGTAAACGGAAGCACAGATGTCACACTTAAGACACGTACACTTTCACTTGAAGAGAGACAGGAACTTGCCGATCTCCTCGAGAATGACTTTAATGTAGATACATCTACTATTGAGACACAGAGTATCAGCTCTACTATCAGTGGGGAGATGAGATCAAACGCATTTAAGGCAGTTATCATAGCATGTATTTTCATGCTCCTTTACATCTGGTTTAGATTTAAGGATATCAGATTTGCATCAAGTGCGATCCTTGCCCTGGTACATGACGTGCTCGTTGTTATCACAGCATACGCACTTATCAGAATATCAGTCGGAAGTACATTTATCGCGTGTGTACTGACTATCGTAGGATACTCAGTCAACGATACCATCGTTATTTTTGACCGAATCCGTGAGAACATCCACGGTCTCAAGACTACATCTCCGGAGGAGCTTGCGGATATCGCAAACGAGTCTCTTACACAGACACTTTCACGAAGCATCAATACTTCACTGACAACATTTGTAATGGTATTATTACTCTTCATCTTTGGTGCTACATCAATCAGAGAGTTCTCATTACCACTTATGGTTGGTGTGCTTTGCGGAACATACTCATCTATCTGTATCGCTACAGAGCTGTGGTATGTGATGAAACTTTACCTTGGAAAGGACAAGGTCAAGAAAGCTGTTAAAGCGAAATAATATGATATGATGCCTTGCCCCTGCATCCGTGCAGGGGCATTGTTGTATCATGACATAAGAGAGGATAAGGATAGTATGATAAAAGTTATATTAATATATTTACTGCTGATGAATATAGCAGGGTTTGCCGCGATGGGCATAGACAAGCACAAGGCACAGCGTCATGAGTGGCGTATCCCTGAAAAGACTCTATTTGGGATCAGCTTGCTTGGTGGAAGTGCAGGAACATGGGCTGGGATGTATGCTTTCAGGCACAAGACAAAACATTGGTACTTTGTGAAAGGCATGCCGGCTATTTTCTTTATACATCTGGTCATTGCTAGTGTGATATATCGAAACTTTTTTTGATGACAATGAATATAGTATCTTTGAAATATTGTAAAAAAGTAATGTAGTAATTCAAGTTAAGGAGGGCAATATAATGTGGGCATATGAAAGCGTTTTTTATCAGATTTATCCGTTAGGCTTCTGTGGAGCACCATTTGAGAATGATGGTGTTCTGGAACACAGAATTTTGAAAGTAAATGACTGGATACCACATATCAAAAAGCTTGGTGCGGATGCCATTTATTTTTCACCGGTTTTTGAGTCTGATACTCATGGATACAATACACGAGACTATACAAAGATTGATACGAGACTTGGAACGAACGAGGATTTTGCACAGGTGTGTGACAATCTGCACAAGGACGGCATAAAGGTTGTGCTGGATGGAGTATTTAACCATGTCGGAAGAGGTTTCTGGGCTTTTCAGGATGTGCTGAAAAACAGAGAAAATTCACCTTATGTTAATTGGTTTGGACGTATCGCTTTTGATGGAAACTCAAACTACAACGATGGTCTGTGGTACGAGGGCTGGGAAGGCAACTATGATCTTGTAAAGCTCAATCTGAGAAATGAGGATGTTATACAGCATATTTTCTCTGCGATAAAAGGCTGGGTGGATGAGTTTGATATTGATGGTCTGCGTCTTGATGTGGCATACTGTCTGGATCATGATTTTATCAGAAGATTAAGAGAATTCTGTGATCAGTTAAAGCCTGACTTCTTCTTAGTGGGAGAGACACTGCATGGTGATTACAACCAGATTATGAACGATGCGATGCTTCACTCGGTAACAAACTACGAGTGTTACAAGGGACTTCACTCAAGCTTTAACTCTATGAATATGTTTGAAATAAATCATTCGCTGCTCAGACAGTTCGGACCGGAGCAGTGGACTCTTTACAAGGGAAAACATCTGCTGTCATTTGTGGATAATCATGATGTGACACGAGTTGCGAGCATATTGAATAATGAAAAACATCTGCCGCTTATATATGCGCTTGCATTTGGCATGCCGGGTATACCATGTGTATATTATGGCAGTGAGTGGGGCGAGAAAGCCAGAAAAGAAGACGGTGATCCGGCTCTTAGGGCATGCTTTGAAAAGCCGCAGTGGAATGATCTGACAGAGTGGATCTCAAAGCTGGCAGAGGCGAAAAAGAAATCAAAGGCACTCTGCTATGGCAATTTTTATTCTGTAGTGCTTACGAATGGACAGTGCGTGTTCGGTCGTGAGTGTGATGGTGAAAAGGTATTCGTATGCATAAATGCCACAGATCAGCCGTTTTTCGCAGGCTTTGATATGGGAAAGGGCAGTGCGACGGATCTGATCACAGGCGGTGAAATTTCGTTGAATAGTGGACTTGAACTGCCACCTTACAGTGCATTTTTCCTTGCATAATAGATTCGTGCTCTGGGAGCAGATATGTGTTTTAATAGAATGACTGTGCTTTGGTAGCTGGGCTATGCTCTAGTAGTGCGTCTATGCTCGGATATCAGGTATGTGACAAAATCATGAAACATTGAATGAGATTTTTTGAGGAAAAATACAATTTAATATTAGATAGATAATTAAAACACGGATGTGAGTGATCGCATCCGTGTTTTTTTGTGGATCGTAATTTGGTGGATCGTAATTTGGTGGATTGTAATTTTATGGTTCGTAAAATGTGATTAAACACAATTAAGTGGTTAAGTGTTTAATTATTTGATTAAGTAGTAGTACTTTCGATATTGGACAAGATTTATAAAAAAATCGGGCGAAATCAACTTAAAAAACAGGTATTTAAGTAAAATTCTACGAAAATAAAAATGAAACTTAGCTTGGAATTGACTTAAATCATAAGTATAAATATAATTAAATTAACTCAAATATATAGTTGCGATAGGAAAGGGGGAGCAACGCAGCTTGGAGATTTGAAAATGTGGAAAGAAAAAAGGAAAACTAAAAACTAAACTACTAAAAAACTATAAAAAAGGAAAAAGAGGACTAGGACATGAGAAGGCTAAGAAAACAGGGTGTTGCTATTGTCATGGCAGCTATGATGATGGCATCCGGAGTGCAGGGAAGCGCAGGCTTTATAGCTCCTGCAACAGTTATGGCTGCAGCAGAGGAGTCAGTTTATGATAACAATACAGAACAGAAGTTAGATATTGATTTTTCAGAATTGGAAAGTGAGCAGTGGGATGATGTAGGTAAGAAATCACTGGACTATGCATACACTAATGAAGATCCATTTCAGGTAGATAAGAATTTCGATATGACTGCAAAGATTAAAATTGATCAGCAGGCATATGAGTCAATAAGCACAGATGGAGCATATCTTAAAGTTAAAGGAGTAGTCAGTTTCAAGGATTGGGCTTATAAGGATGCTGATGTAAATAATTGCTTTGATTTAGATAAAAACAATTTTAGCATTTCTGATGATGGATATTACTATGCAGATGTGAATTATGGATTTAAAGATACAGACGCTGGAGAAATCTGGAAAGTTGGTTTCGAAGTTGTCGGAGCCAAATTTAAGGGAACGTTAACATTTAGTGATGTTGCAGTATACAACATCGAAGAGTCAAAGACAGAACTCGAGCAGAAAGATCCATCAGTACTTGCAAACTTCGATGATGAGTCATCTATGGCAAGCTGGGCCGGAGAGACAGGCTATCAGTATTTCCACGGTGGAGATTCAAATGCCACACCGGAGCTTTCTTATGATGCGAATGAGAATGTAAAAGATGGAAGATTAAAGGTTTCATTAAATTACTCAGCAAACAGCAAAGATAGCTGGAGTGAGGCAAAGGTTAAATATATAAATGAGGATGGAGTGGATGTAAGCAATTACAATCAGGTAAGTGTAGATCTCATCTACGCAGGAGAAAATCCTATCGGAAAGCTGAAATTCTATACAGACGGCATCATCAATAAGGATTGTACGGTTGATACAGCAGATGCCGAAGATCTTGGAAACGGATTACATAAAGTAACTGTCACAATGGGATTTACATCGACAGAGACACCACTTAAGGAGCTGACTATTGGACTTATCGGTGTAAACAGCAGCTTTGTTGGAGACGTATATTTAGATAACCTTATACTTTCGCAGGTAAATGAAACAGCAGATTTTGTAAAGATAACGTCAAAGGCTGGAGACGGAACTACAGCAGATATTTCAAAAGCAGCTACAGATCTTAAAGTTACAGATTCAAAACTCGATGATAGTGCACTCGCACTTCAGTCATATCTGAATGGCTTAAAGAACAGTGATCAGGTGCTTTTCGGACATCAGAATGATGTATCAAGATCAGTAAATGCACAGGCACAGCTCGGTGATGTTTATGATGTGACAGGCTCTGTCAGCGGTGTGTTCGGAATAGATACACTATCACTTACGGGTTCAGAGGGCGGTGGAGAGAACGCTAAAGACGCATTGGAAAAAGCTGTAGCTTCAAGCAAGACAGCGGCTCAAAACGGTGCTATCGTCAGCTTATCAGTACATATGCCAAATTTTACAAACAGCAAGATCAAGAAAGACGCAGATGGAAATTATGATTTCTATAATTGTGATTTTAGCGAGTCACAGGATCTTAGCAATGACTCATTAAAGACAATACTTCCGGGCGGAGAAAACAATGATGTATACAATGCGTACCTCGATATAATCGCAGATTATGCTAATCAGTTAGCAGATGATGATATTCCTGTAATGTTTAGACCTTTACATGAGAACACAGGTTCATGGTTCTGGTGGGGATCTACAAACTCAGAGGAGAGCTTCAAGAGTCTCTACAGATATACAAGAGATTACTTAGAGAACAAGGGTGTGCACAACATGCTCTATGTTTATTCTCCATGTGGACCGATCACATCAGAGGAAGACTTCATGAGCAGATATCCTGGAGATGAGTATGTAGATGTATTAGGCTTCGATTACTATGCAGATTACACTTACGGACAGGATGCTGATGAAACATACTTTGAGAACCTCGACAGTACATGTCAGGTAGTATCAAAGATCGCAGAGGAGCATGGTAAGATCGCAGGAATTTCTGAGTGTGGAGTCCGTGTTACAAGAGCAGATGGCTCAAGCGATGGTCTTTTAGTAAAAGGAAATCCTGTAGCACAGGAAAAATCAGGCTATAACTGGTATCAGAAAGTAAGCGATGTAGCCAAGAAAAATGACATGCCATATTACCTTATATGGGCAAACTTCAGCGATACAAACTTCTACGTACCATATAAGTATGATGATACTTATGGTCAGGAGATGATCAACGAGTTTATCGATTACTACAATGACGACAGCTCAATATTTGGAAAAGGAACTAATTTCTATAACAATATTGATACATTAGCAACAGCAGCAAAGGCAGATACATATGACAATACCTACGGATATATCACAGAGCCGTTCGATATGGATGAGCTGACAGAGGATACAACCCTCAGTGCATATGTAAAGAATGCTGACAAAGTAAGCTTTGTAGTAAAGGATACAGCGACAGGCAAATCTATCACTTTAGCTGGAAAGGCACAGAAAGCAGCAGTTGCAGCACAGAGCCTTGATACTACAGCAGATGTGGCAGGATCAACCCGGTACACAGCAACTCTTACACAGGCTGATATGGAGAAACTCGGAAAGACAGATGTTGCTACAATTACAGTAGTGGCTGACGGAACAGAGATCTCTACTATCAAAAACTTAAGTATCGGCAAGAAAAAGGATGTAGCACCGGCAAATGTATTCGAGGATTTCGATTACTATGCAGGAAGCAATGGACTGCTTGAGGCAGCATATACACAGAACTCAGCAGCAGGCTGTTCATCATCATTTGCACTCAGCAAGGATAACAAGGCTGACGGAACATATGGTGGAGCATTTACTTACACCTTAAAGACAAAAGGCTCGGAGGTTTGGACAGGAAATATCAAATCAAGCCTTACAAACAATAATTTCTCTGATTACAATGCACTCCAGATGTGGGTTAAACCTGACGGGCAGGGACAGAAGCTTGTAATACAGGTTACAGATGGCTCAGGAGAAGAGTTCGAGGCTTACCTTACAGATTTTGTAAAGGGAACAGAGGCTAAATATGTTTCAATCCCATTCAGCAAATTCCAGGGTAAAAAGGGTGGAACACTTGATTCTTCAAACATTACAAAGTTTGCGATCTGGTGTAACTCAATCCCTGCAAACGGAGCAACAGATATTACATCAACTATCTATTTTGATGGTATCCGTGCCGTAAAACTCACAGACGATCAGCTTGCATTATCTGATCAGGATGCTGAGTACGGACTTATCGTAACAGACGCAGCAATCGGTGAGCCTGCAATAAATGATGGAAACCAGAACGGCAACAAAGATGATAATGACGATAACAAAGATAACAATGGTGGAAATCAGGGAGATAACAAAGATAACAACGGTAGCAACGGTGGAAGTCAGGTGACAACCCCTTCTACACAGCCATCACAGCCACAAGCTAAGACAAACACGGTCAAGAAGAATACAACAACGAAAAAGGCTACAAAGACCGGTGACAACAGAAATATCCTTATCTGGGTTGCAGGATGTGCAGCAGGAGCAGGACTCCTCGGAGCATCAAGAAAGAAATCAAAGAAGACAATGCGATAATCAGGCAAGAGGTATAACTACTCATAAATAAGCCAATGCAGAGAGCGGTTCGCGCAAAGTGAACCGTTTTCTGCATTGACAAAAATTTATCAAAGTGGTACTATTCTGATATAAATGTAGGAAATACATATGGTTTTTTAAGGAGGATTTATACAATGAGCGAGTTCAAAAATTTAACACTTGACGTAGCAGATCAGATTGCTGTACTTGCAATTTCAAGACCGGCTGCTCTTAATGCATTAAACAGTGAGACTCTTGATGAGTTAAATGTAGCATTAACAGAGATCGAGGCAAGAGACGATGTTAAGGTTGTTATCTTAACAGGTGGTCCAGACAAGAAGGGCAACGAGTTCAAATCATTTGTAGCCGGAGCAGATATCGCTGAGATGGTTAATTTCACAGCACCACAGGCAAGAGCATTCGGAATCAAGGCTTCTGAGCCATTCTTCAAACTTATGAATATGCGTCAGGTTACAATCGCAGCCGTTAACGGATTCGCACTCGGTGGAGGATGTGAGATCGCTATGGCTTGTGATATCAGAATCGCTTCTGAAAATGCAATCTTCGGACAGCCAGAGACAGGACTTGGAATCATTCCTGGATTCGGTGGTACACAGAGACTTGCTCGTTTAGTAGGAATGGGACGTGCAAAAGAAATGATCTTCACATGCGACAATGTTGACGCTGCTGAAGCATACCGCATCGGTCTCGTTAATAAAGTAGTAGCTAAAGAAGAGTTAATGCCAACAGCAAAAGCTATGGCTGCTAAGATCATCTCTAAGGGAAGCTACGCTATCTCAGTTGCAAAAGCTGCAATCAACAACGGATACGACATGGATATCAAGAACGCTGTTGAGATGGAAGCAAATCTTTTCGGTGTTGTTAATGACACAAACGACAAAAAAGAGGGAATGGGAGCATTCCTTGAGAAGAGAGCTGCAAACCTTACAGATTTCTAATTCATAACAGAGTTTATAATAGATATGAATAGCGAAAGCCGGTGCATTAAGCACCGGCTTTTGTTTGTACTTACCAGAAAAAGTAATATTATGGATCATTGGTAATATGTCTATAATTATATGCTAAAATAACATCTTACCAAATCATCATCATGCAAAATTATTATCTTATTAAATAATAACCCTTACAATAAACAACTTATCTGTCACACTGAACTGACACTTTCCATTCAGCCTTTCGGCTGTCTGCTTTATGCTCTTTGTGCCAAGACCGTGACCTCTCTCGGTAGCCTGTGGCATATCATTTACCATCTTCGGACGTTCGGCAAACGGATTTTCCACAGATATCAGAAGCTTATCATTTTTCAAAGCTATTGAAAGATTTATAAAACGTTTATCAGGCTCGAGCATCAACACTGCGTGAATCGCGTTTTCCAATGCATTTTGCAGGATCGCAGTCATGTCGATATCCGAGATGCCAAGATCAGAAGGCACGGTTATCGAGTATTTGAAATCAATATTTTTCTCCACAAAAAGATCAGCATTGGAAAGCAGGATCACATTTATGATCTCATTGGCGCAGTAGCGTTTGGTTATGGTCTTTTCCGTTGTTTTAACGATACCGTTTATATAGTCGAGAGTCTTTTCTGACTCACCATTTTCCACAAGAGTAGCTATATTGTTAAGGAAATGGCGCATATCGTGACGCAGCAGGGAGACATTTTTCTCATTTCGCTGCATGCTCTCGATCTCATTTTGGAACTGAGCCTGTTTTATCTGCATGAAATAGTTCTGGGTTGCAATCTGCTGCTGCCGTTCAAACTGTCGGCAGTAGACCACGCAGAATATCAGGTAGCAGATGCACATGATAAACGGTACAAACTCTACTACCAGATGATTGCCGGCATAGAGCAGGCTGGTGTAGACCGTTGTGGAATAGTCAAATATGTAGTAGAAAAACGGCATGATACAAAACGGTATCAGCTCGACATCCGGCTTGGTAAATATATCCGCAAGAGCCGGAGCAATGAATTTGTAAACTATAAAATATGTAATGAAAATACCTGCTATATAAGTCAGGTCAACGATCCACGATTCACATCCAAAAGATTCCGGAATGATCGACATCCAGTTGCATATCTGACAGCACAGATATGCCGTTGTGACGGCAAGTAATGCTTTTAGCACGCTGCGGTGAAATACGAGTATAAGTATCAGCAGTAACGGAAGATGTGTTACGAGCGGATATGCATTTACAACATGTGCGGTGCTGCTAAAGGACATTAGAGCCAGATGCAAAAGCAGGTCAAGTATACAGAATACATTGAGTATCAGTATATTTCGTTTGTTATTTTTGATGCCGCTTATTGCGGTGGTGACAAATACTCCAAAATAAAGTGTGAGGATATGTCTTATTATTTCTGTGATGAAATTTATCATATGAATTAATTCCCTTTCACTCCTGAAACATATATGAAAAGTATGTATCCTGAAAAGTCTTGCTGAGTCCTCTTGCTATCGAAAGCTTCATGCCGGTTTTGGTAACAACCTCTGTACCTGAAAAATGATCTACTGCAGGCAGATAAACTATATAGCTGCGGTGACATTTGAAAAATCCCTTCTCCACGGTCAGCAGATTTTCATAATAGGAGAGAGTGCTGGCAGTCTCTATCTTTTTACCATCAAAAAGTGTGATGATGACCTTTTTATTCTGAGCCTCAAGACACTCGATATTGTGCAGATATATGTTCTGATAGCCAAAAGCGGTATGCAGAGTGATTGAATCAGCCGGGGTGCTGGATGCTAAAAGGCATTTGTTGAGCAGCTTGTAGAGCTTGTCGCGGTCAACAGGCTTTAGCAGATATCCGGTGGCATTTACATCATATGATTCTATTGCAAACTCCGGCGATGAAGTCAGGAATATGATCTTTGATATGGAATTGTGCTCGCGGATTTCTTTTGCCGCATCCATGCCATTTAGAAAAGGCATCATGATATCCAAAAGGATAACATCCGGATTGCAGCGGGAGCAGTATGCCAGAAGCTGATCCCCGTTGTCTATTGTCTTTACCGTGATCGGAACTGAAACCGTGGCGCACCAGTCATTTACAAGCTGATTGGTCTGCTCGAGGCATGCACCGTCATCGTCACATATTACAATTTCAAACATTTTATACCCCTTTACGTGTTAATACAAATATTATATATTGCTGCTTTTTGACAAGTCAAGAGTAAAGAAGGCTGGAAAAATTGCAGGAGGGCATGAAATATAAGGGCTGCAACAATTCACACCCTAAAACCTACATTTCGCACCAAAGTACTAATATTGACCACAAAATCTAGTATAATTAGTACCATCAATACAGTTAATAGCATATGAGGAGGATAAAGTATGCAGGATAAGAGAGTTTGTGAAGGTATAAGAATACTTGCCATGATCGTCTTGTTATTTGCACTAATGATGACGATTCTGAGCGGAAAAATCCCGGTTCAGGCGGCAGGAGCACAGGTAAGTGTTTCATCAGCCACAGCCGAGAAAGGAGACACGGTAAAGGTCAATGTATCTTTATCAGGTAACCCGGGACTATGGGCGATAAAGGTAAAAGTAGCATATGACAGCAGCGTATTGCAGATTAAGTCAATGTCAAATGGAGGTGTATTTCCGGCAAGCGAATCAATCTGTAATGAGAGCAAAGGCGTATACGTAGCTACAGCATCAGGTTTTGATGATGTGACATCAAACGGTACACTTTTTACAGTCGAATTTAATGTGCTCGATGGAGCCTCAGCTTCGTCTTACAATGTATCGGCAAGTGTAGAGCAGGCCAAGAATGCTACCGGAGGTAATGTAAGTGTTTCAGCCGGAAGCGGAGCTGTGACAGTAGAGAAATGTATCCACAGTAAAAGCTGGGTAGTTACCAAAGCCGCCAACTGTGAGAGTGCAGGAGAGCAGCAGAACATGTGCAGTAAGTGCGGAGAGGTGTTCGAGACAAAAGCAATCGCAGCGACAGGACACCAGCACACGGAGGTAAGAAATCAGGTAGCAGCAACTTCTGCAAAGGAGGGCTACACAGGAGACACCTACTGTACAGATTGTGGAAAGAAGATTGCCACAGGTAAAACAATTGCAAAAACAACAGTAAAATCAGACACAACCAAAACAGAGACAATCAAGAAGGACACTAACAGCACAAATAAAACAGATGTCAGCAAATCTACAGATGCAAAGTCAACTAAAAAGACAGATACAAAATCTACAGATAAAAAGGCTGACGCAGATGACACAAAAGCATCAGAGACAGTATCAGAGGCTGCAACAGAGGAAGTGGCAACAGAAGTTGATACACAGATCGAAACTGAGTCTGAGTTAGAGACAGAGACTGAGGTCAAAACAGTTACGAAAGACACAAACGATACAAAGGATGTTAAAAAGTCAAATGGCGCAAATAAGGCTGTGGCAGCAGTTGTGATCATAGTGGTTGTTGTAGGTTTGGGAGCACTGCTTTACTACTTCATTATCAGAAGGAGACCGGGCAGACGTTAAAGGAGAAGCGTATGAAAAAACGAATAGTAAGTCTTATGCTCGTTGGAGCAATGGTTTTTACATCCATTCCGATGTCGGCCATGGCAAAGACAAGTGAGAAAAAATACGGAGATGTAAACGGAGATGGAGAGATAGACGTTCTGGATCTTCTTACATTAAAACAGCATATCGCAGATATGGAGCCAAAAGACTATGTGGCAGGAAATGCGGATGTAAATGGTGACAGTGTTGTTGATTTTACAGACGTGCTGTTTATCAAGAAATATATAGCAGAGTATGACATAAATTTAGGACCGGAAGTACTTACAGTAAGATTCTATGATGGAGAAAGACTTATAGATGCACTTCCGGCTGAAAAAGGCAGTCCTCTCGGAGAGGTGCCATCAGTAGCCAAATCTTCAAAAGAGAATGCTACATTACTCGGCTACTACAAAGATCCTGAATTCACAGAGCCATTCTATGCAGAGGACCCTGTGACAGAGAGCGTGGATGTATATGCAAAGTATCAGGAACTCGAGAGTACAGAAGCTCTTAATGTGACATCATTTGCACAGATGGATATGCAGCCGGATCTTTCATTCAGAATAAAACAAGTGTCAGGGGAGACTGCACCTGAGAGCGCGGCAGTACTTACAGTAAAAGACGGATCGGCAGCAGTTAAGCTTGAGATAAGTGATCCGGAAGGAGATGGTGTATACACTGTAAAAGCCCCTGAGGGATTTAACAAGGGATGTTCTTATGAACTGAATCTGGCTGACGGCTGGGTATTTGATGGTAAAGATGCTACCATCAGAACAGCTGCATTCTCTATAAAGATGGAGGATGCAGATAACCTTGAGATGTCAGATGACATTAAATATGTTAAGGATACAGACGCAATTAAATACACAATATCCGGATCAAAATATGTAGGCTGTGAAGAACTCACAAACGACATAGTTTCGGCTATGGAAACAAATGACACAGGAACATTCGAGTATGATAAGGCAAAAGAATTATCAGCGGATGACATCATCTGTGTATACGTGGGAAAGGATCCTAGAGAGAGAAAAGCGGATGACGGAAAAGAACTTCTGAATCCGGCAGTTTATGTAAGGGTTGCAAGTGTAGATGGAAACAAAGTTACATTTAAATCACTCACAGAAGAGGATCAGTCAAAGCTGTATGAAGTACCGGACAACTTCCCAATCAAAGTGGCAGAAATGCCTGCAGAGGACAAGGGAACAGTAAACTTAAACCAGCTTGATACAGACATGTATAGCACAATGCTCGGTGATGTGGGCACACCTGAAAATGCAAAAGAAAAGATTGCAAAGGGTGATTTCATCACAATGTATGTATCACAGGATAAGCTTACATCAGAGGATGCTGCATACTATGCGCAGATTACCAAGTATGACAGCGAAACAGGGGAGATCACATATGAAAAGACAACCAGACAGGCCATCCTTGACAGTATGGACTTAAAGGCTGATGTTGATCTTGCCGGTGATGATTACATAACAGAAGAAGAGAAGAAAGAAATCGAGCAGACAGTATTATATCAGTTGCAGAATAGCGATTTTACTGCTGGTGCAGCAGTAGCACTTGGTGACATGCTCGATAAGGCAGCAGTAGTTGATGAGGCGGTAAGCAGTGAAGCAGACTCAGAAACAGAAGTGCAAGGATATACTATAGACAGCTTCGATGCAGCTCCGGTAGCTCTTGCAAACTACAATATAGCAGGAAAATTCCAGCCATCAGAAGATGTTGATGTATCTGTAGAGCTTATCACAAAGGGCGAGCAGCTCCATTACAACAATGGTGTACAGCTTGCAGTTACAGTAAGTGCTGATTTTTCAGCAGATCTTGAAGATGGTGGAAAGATAGAAGTTCCACTTAGCGCAACCTTCGTACAGGAGGTTGTTATCCAGCCATCTGTAAGAGGAAGCATAGTAACCAAAAAGATACTTTTCGTACCTGTTCCTACAGGAGTACAGGTAAACTCAACAGTAGATATAAAGAGCTATACAGCATTTTCATTCAATGCACAGATCTACACAATTCAGGACGAAGATGACAGAGATACATGGACAAAGATTAAAGATCTTCTGAGCGATAATGCACTTTTAGAGGGATTAAAGGGTGCAGAAAAATTAAATAATGTAGTAAGCGGTCTGAACAAAGTCGGAGATGTCATGACAAAGATCGAGGAGCTTCAGGAAAAGGTAGATGAGGCTTCTGAGACGAAAGAACAAATCGAGGGCTACAAGGCAGATATTGATACACTCTGGTCATTCTTAGAAGAAAACAATATTCAGGACAGAGAGACCTGGAAAACAATGGGCGAAAGCCTTGGCAAGTCCAATATCGCAGCTGATCTTATGGATATGATGAACCTGACAACAGAGACAGAGGCATCTACAGAATACCTTGAGTCTATGCAGGAACTCATGGAGAAATACTCAGAGACAGTCCAGCAGGATACCAGCTGGATACAGCTTGTTGATAAAGAAATTGCATCAGCACAGGTTAATTTCTACGGACTGGTTATCGGTGTACAGACAAATTTCGTTGTACGCACAGATATGAGTATTGCTATCGGATCTAACCTCGAGTATGAAGTTGGTAAGAGATACAACTTCTGGTTTAAGATCGGACTCTTCAAACCGGAAGCAGGAAACTCTACAATGGACCTTATGGACGAGCATTTCAGATTCCAGTTCTACTGCATGGGAAGACTTGGAGTAAAGGCCGGAGTCAATGCAAGACTTTATGTTGCACTTGGAAGTGGCAAGCTTGCATCTGTCGGAATAAGTGCGGAAATGGGACCATATGTAAAGCTTTATGGATTTTTCGTATATGAATACGAGAAGATGCGTGCGGCAAATTCATCGAGTGCAATTTCATCAGAGAGAATGGCAGGAGCACTGTTCATGGAATTTGGACTGTATTTCAGTCTTGGATTTGATGCAAAAGCACTTGGCAACCTGTTCTCATACAGCTATGATTTTGTAAATACGGAGATACCGCTCCTGACGGCTGGAAGGGCTCGTTATTACTATAATAATGCATACTCTCCTGAGCCGGATGAGGTGGTTATAGTAAGAGATGAAGATGGCAACAGCACAAATGGAATAGATATGAAGGCGCCTGATACTGTATTTGCACTTTCATATGTGGATCTGAATACCGGAATTCAGGGAAATGAACCTTTACGTAATGGAAATGGTGTTTTAGATTATGATAAGTATAATGTAACACTTTCAAACTCACATTTTAAGTTTGACAAGGCTACAGGAAAGATAAGTGTAGACGTACCACAGGGTGAAAGATACATGGAATGTGCCATGACCATCACCTACCTTGGCGCAAAGATGGCATTTTCACAGTATGATATGACTGTAACAGTGCCGTTAGTATGGACAAACCTCTCTACAGCAGAGCTTAGCGAGTTCTATACAGCATCTGTCCGTGTAGGTAACAAAGAGGACGGATACCAGACAGTATGGAGCAAAAAAGTCCGCAAAAATGAGAGCTTCGACCTTCCAACAGATGATGAGATAAAGGAACTTATCGGCTGGAGTGGAGATAAGTACGAAGAAGGCACAGGCTACGGTGATACCGTTACAACAGGTCAGACACTTATCGACAACAAGGTATTTGATTACAATGTAAATTACAAGAAGTACAAAGTAACTGTTGAGGACATCCAGAAAGAAGATGGCACAACTGAGAGCAGAGACTACTATGCAAAATTCGGTGAGGCATTTGATTTCTCAGACCTTGCAGCTACAAAGACATGTGATAAGGAAAAATCTATCTATACTAAGTTTGCAAATGTGACAACAGATGCAAAAATCGTTGAGAACAATCCTCTTGATCTTACAGCAAAGATCAACAAAGAGATGGCAGCTACACTTGCAGAGGGCAATGTAACAGCAAAAGCAAACTATGTAGACAACAGTGCAACAATAACATATACATTTACAGGAATAGATCACGAAGATGTGACACAGGTTGTTGAGAAAGGCACTACACCTGATCTCTCAGCTATCGAGGATATCGTATCAGATGAAGGACTTGCGATTAAGGATATCTCACCAGAGTTTGGACGAGCTGACGCAAGTAAGACATATCAGGTAGTATGCGGTGAGCTTGTAGGACCTGAGGCAACTATCGAGTTCGACAGCAATGGTGGATCATCAGTAGCACAGATCGTAAAGGTAGAGGGCAGTCTGGTTGGAACACTTCCTACACCTGTAAGAGACGGATATACATTTGGCGGCTGGTTTACAGACAATGGCACATTTAAGAAAGCATTTGCAGAGAGAAAGATGCCTACAGGCACAACAAAGCTCTACGCAATGTGGACGGCAAACGAGTATGATGTTACCTTCAATGTAAATGACGGAAACGAGCTTGATGAGGCTGACAAGACAAAGAAAGTAACATACGACAAGACATACGGACAGCTTCCAATACCTGAAAAGACAGGCTATGGCTTCAGAGGCTGGTATACAGCAGCAGAGGGCGGTGACGAGATCACAGCCGAGACAACTGTAAAGATCACAGGAAGTCAGACACTTTATGCTCACTGGGAGAAACTTGTTGAGATAGACAGAGAAGTATTCGACTTTGGCGAAGCAGAGACATTCACCTACGAGAAGGGTGTGGAGCGTGACGTAGAATACACATTTGACACAGATAAGCTTGATGAGGGAAGCACTCTTACAGCAGATGATTTCACATTCAAGTTCATGCGTCAGGGGGACTCAGATTATGTTGACAAACCTGTAAAAGCAGGAACATACAATGTCACAGTATCCCGCAAGGGCGATAATAAGTATGCTAAGTTTGAGCAGACTTATGAAGCAATCATGACGATCAATAAGGCTGACAGAACAATTACAACAAGAGGCGAGATTGCAGAAGCAGGTTATACTTATCTTGAGGTAACAGCTGATACAATAGATGATCTTGATCCAAATGCAAAGCTTACATATATGGCAAATAGCGTAAATGGTGGAGAAAATCTTTCTGTAGTTTATGAAAATCGCCCTAACAGAGCAGAGCGTCTGACACCGGGTACGACATATGATTTAAATATCACTATAACCGGTGATGAAAACTACAATGATATTACCGCACTCTATGTAGAGGGTGCAAAGACAAAGGATGCACCAACTGAGAGCTGGGCTGATCATGCGGATACAGACTGGTACAATGAGGACGATACGACATTTACTATTACAACAGCAGAGCAGTTTGCAGGGCTTGCCTTTCTTGTAAATAATGGAAGCGTTTTTAGTGGTAAAACTGTAAATATTGATGCTGATATAGATTTATCAGAATATCTATGGGTACCTATTGGAGGAAGGTCTTATAAACCTGAAGGTTTTCCTTGGACACTTACCTCAAGTTTCTGTGGATCGTTGAATGGTAAAAACCATAAGATTACAGGAGCTATAACAACTGGTGATAGCAAGTATATAGGTCTTGTTGGATATGTTAAGAGTGGTTCTGTTGCAAATATTTTGTTGGATGACTCATACTTTGCAGGAAGCAGTTATGCAGGTTCTATTGTTGGAACATTAAATAATGGTGCATGGATCAACAATTGTGTAAGCTATGCAGTCGTTGAAGGTACTGATAAAGCCATAGGAGGAATTACCGGAGATAATTATGAAGACCTTTGTGTTGTTCAAAACTGTTTCTTCTATGGTCGAGTAAAAGGTTATGACTGGGTTGGTGGAATTGCAGGTGACTGCAGATACAGTACAGTCAGAAACTGTGCGAACTATGGTGTGGTATATGGCGGAAGCGAGAGAGCCACAGGCGGTATTGCAGGAGCTGTAGAACACAAGGATGATATTTACAATTGCTATAATGTCGGAACAGTAACATCTGCCGGCAGCCATAGCGCAGTAGGTGCAATATTAGGCTGGACACCAAAAGATGCACAGGTTGCAGTTGATCAGTGCTACTATCTTAAAGGCAGTGCGGCAAATGATCGCGCAATTGGAAATACAAGCAAAAATGGAGTAAGAAGTGAAAAGACAGCATCATTCAGTGGACCTGGAGAGAACATGTATGATACATGTGAAGAAGGAACCGGTGGAATGACGCTTGTTGAAAAACTCAATGTTTGGTCTAATCGTGTTATGCAGTATGATGGTTGGGAAGTAAAAGATGAGAAATCATACCCAACAATAAAGGATAGTCCAACGAGATAATTTCAATATTTATTAGTATATTTTATCCCCCGAAAGGCGGTCGCGGTTACGCGGCTGCCTTTCTGTCATTTCTGATTGCTCTTTTTTCTGTTTAATGGTACAATCAAGCCAAAGCATTATATTTCTAATGATATGCCACCGCAAAATTGGCATATCACTTTAAATAGGCAGTACCACTTCATATATTCATTTAAGGATGGAAATTTCAATGCTTTAGTTACCAATAAACAGCAGGTAAATGATATTAAAAAGGCACATAAGAAGGATAAAGATTATAAGGACTCAGCAGAGTTTTTATCAGGTTTTACAAAAAATGATAAACTGGTGCCAGTTGTAACCATTACTTTATATCTCGGAGTAGATGAGTGGGATGGACCGAGTGGTCTTACAGATATGATGGGAGAGCTTGAACCGGAGGTTTTAAAGCTGGTTACCGATTATAAGATAAATTTGATAGATCCGCATGAAATCACGGATTTTACAAAGTTTCAGACCGGACTCAGGTTGCTTCTCGAGATGCTAAAAAATGCATCCGATGAGGAAAAAATCAGTGAAGTGGTCAGATCGGACGAAGCATTTAAAAGAGTAGATGTGGAAACAGTAGCAGCAATCAATTTGTTTGTAGGAACAGATATAAAGGTTGATGAGAAAGAAGAGGTGGTAAATATGTGTAAGGCATGGGATGATCATAAAGAGCGTGGACGTATAGAAGGAGCTGTCATGTTTGCAAAGAAATTGAACATGGATGACGAACTGATAATCAAGTCTATCATGGAAGAGTTTGGCATAACAAAGGACAAAGCTGAAGAATATGTCCTGACAACGGTATAGGGGCTTTTATGTCAAGTAATCTTAAATTACCGATTGGAATTTAAAATTTTAAGGATAGAGAAAGATAGTACACCTATTGTAAAATCTCCAAAATGTGTCTATAATAGCAAGCTGTACGAATAAGTTTTACAACTGATTTATTCACATTTGGGGAGATGAATTCAATGAAAACAAAAGAAATAGATATGGTAAACGGACCGCTTGCCAGAAAAATCCTTATCTACTCAATACCGCTTATGTTCTCAAACTTGTTACAGGTGTTTTTTAACATGACGGATGTAGCGGTAGTCGGTAAATTTGCAGGGGCAAGAGCCTTAGGCTCGGTCGGTTCTACCACGATAATAATAACTCTTACCACAGGCATACTGCTTGGAATGGGCGGTGGTGTGAATGCCGTGACAGCACTTCATATGGGAGCGGAGCGATATGACCGTGTTCACAAGACCGTGCATACGTCTATAATACTGTGCTTTATAGCAGGATTACTTCTGCTTGTTGCGGGACTTGCATTTTCAAAGCCACTGCTTGAGGTAATGAATACAAAGTCAGAGCTTATAGACGGTGCAACAGCATACCTTATGATATACCTTTGCGGCTCGCCCGCGCTTGCTATTTACAACTTCGGTAACGGGGTGCTTAGTGCGGTAGGAGATACGAAACGCCCGCTCATTTATCTTGGTATTTCGGGTGGACTTAATATCATACTCAATTTATTTTTTGTGATAGTATGCAGACTTGGCGTTTGCGGTGTTGCGATTGCTAGTATCATGGCGCAGTATCTTTCGGCAGCACTTATCATAAACTGTCTCAGAAAGACCTATGCCAGCTATGGACTGCGTATAAAAGACATTGCGATAGACAAGGAGGCAGCAGTCAGCGTGCTTCGAATCGGTGTGCCAGCGGCAATCCAGTACTCACTTTTTGCCATAGCAAACATCTGCATTCAGACATCTGTCAACTCTTTCAGTCATGTGGTTGTAGAGGGAAACTCAGCCGCTGCCAATGCCGACTCGCTCATATACGATATGATGGCGGCATTCTATACGGCATGCACCAGCTTTATCGCGCAGAATCTCGGTGCGCGCAAAAAGAGCAGGATATCAAAGACGTATTTTATCACGCTTACGTATTCGTTTGTGATAGCACTTTTTCTGGGAACAATGCTGTTCATATTTCAGAAACAATTCCTTTCTCTGTTTACGAGTGACGCGGATGTAATAAAATACGGTCAGATCAGAGTAGGCATAATGGCATTCAGCTATTGCGTGTCTGCGTTCATGGATAACGCTGCGGCAGCTGCGAGAGGAATTGGAAAAAGCATCATGCCAACGATCATAGTGGTAATGGGATCGGTAGTATTTCGTATCGCGTGGCTGCTTTTGGTGTTTGCATATTTTAGGACATTGCAATCGCTCTATCTTGTGTATATATGTTCATGGATAGTCACAGCGATAGTGGGAAATGTTTATTTTGCATATCACTATAGGAAAATACCTAAAGAAATTTCTTAAATATATAAGAGCTGTTTTATTTATTGAATTATAAATGAGATGGCTCTTTATTTTTATGGGAACTATTTTGGAAAATGTGGATTTTATGAACTGCATAATAAAAAGAGGAAGCCGATGCATGTGGCTTGCATCGGCTGTATATGAAAAAGATTAGTATGAGTATTGCGTAATTAATTAAGTTGTTTTTGTTTTGTATCTTTTGTTTATGATGTTAGTATACAAATGAATTGTGAAAAGGTTGTGTTTTGATTTTCACATTTCTGTAAACAAAATATGAACAAATTATGTAAGTCAAAAGTACTAGAAAAAATCCTTAGACATTGGCGCAAATTAGTGTATAATTAAATTAATATTGTTCATAAACTTATATGATTGTTTTATGCTGATATTTCAATATGGAGCAGTCAGAAACGTTGCTGTTCGCATTGTATGGTGAGGACAGTAATAGCATATTAATATACAAGGGGAAAAAGATGAAATTATTAAGTTTTGCAATACCATGCTACAATTCACAGGACTACATGGAGCATTGCATAGAGTCCATTCTGCCGGGTGGAGAAGATGTGGAGATCATCATAGTGGATGACGGATCAAAGGACGCGACAGCCGAGATCGCTGACAGATATGCGTCAAAGTATCCTGACATCATAAAGGCGGTACATCAGGAAAACGGTGGACACGGTGAGGCTGTAAATACAGGTCTTAAAAATGCCACAGGAAAATACTTCAAGGTTGTGGACAGTGATGACTGGGTAGATCTCGAGGCATATATGAAGATACTTGCACAGCTTAAGGCATTCGAGAGCAAGGAAACACAGGTGGATATGCTCCTTGCCAATTACGTCTACGAGAAGGAGGGCGCAAAGCACAAAAAGGTAATGCGACAGACAGGTTTCCCTCGCGAAAAGATTTTTACATGGAGTGATATCAGACACATTTTCAAAGGACATTACATACTCATGCATTCGGTCATTTACAGGACACAGCTCCTGCATGACTGTGGATTAAAGCTGCCGAAGCACACCTTTTACGTGGATAACATCTATGTATACAAGCCACTGCCACATGTGCGAACTATGTACTACATGAATGTCGATTTCTACAGATATTACATAGGCAGGGATGACCAGTCGGTAAACGAAAAAGTCATGATAAGCCGCATAGATCAGCAGATCCTCGTGAACAAGATCATGTTTGATGATGTAAATCTGCACTGCGTGAATAATGAGATGTGCAGGAAATACATGTACAGCTATCTGGAGATCATCACAACGATCACAACAATTCTCGCTATCATATCAGGAACAGAGGAGAATATGGCAAAGAAGCGAGAGCTTTGGGAGTATATGAAAGAGCATGACGAGAAGATATATCGCAAGCTGCGCCACGGGGTTATGGGCAGAGTGATGCACCTGCCGGGAAGGGGTGGCAGAAAAGTTGCCATCGGAGCTTACAAGATCTCACAGAAAGTTGTTGGTTTCAACTAGAATAAAAATAAAAAATGCGTTGCATATATCACAAAATATATGCAGCGCATTTTGCTATTTCTATACAGTCTGAATTTATTCCCCAAGTGTGAGCATTGTATCAATACAAGCCTTTGCTTTTACTCTTACATCTTCATCGAGTGTGATCTCCTCACCACCGACTCCGCGAACACAATTATATACATCCATGAGAGTAGTAAGCTTCATATTGTGGCAGACACAATCCTTTGAGAGCGGATAGAATTTCTTGTCAGGGCACTCATACTGCAGATGCTGTAATATGCTGTTTTCAGTGCCGATGATAAATTCTTTGTCCTTGCTTTCCTTTGCATATGCCATGATGCCGGTTGTGCTTCCGATATAGTCAGCCTCTTTTGAAACCTCAGGCAGACACTCGGGATGTACGAGAAGCTTGGCATTTGGATGAGCCATTTTTGCCTGCATGACATTTATTGTGGACATGCGCAGATGTGTAGGACATCCACCGTGGACAAATTTAAACGTTTTCTCAGGAACCTGTTTTTCAACCCATGCACCGAGATTACAGTCAGGGATGAAAAGTATTTTGTCATTGTCGATATTTTTGACGATCTTTACAGCCGAAGATGATGTGACACACACATCGCAGATTGTCTTAAGCTCTGATGTGGTGTTTATGTAAGCTACAACGGTGTAGTCCGGGTTGTTTTCCTTGAGAGACTCTAAGAGCTCTACGTCAAGCTGTTCTGCCATAGGACAGCCTGCACCGCTGTTTGAGAGAAGTACGCGTTTTTCAGGTGAGAGTATTTTACATGTCTCAGCCATGAAACGGACACCGCACATGAGTACACTTTTCTGTGGGGCGGTGGCAGCTTGCTTGCTGAGTCCGTAGGAGTCTCCCGTGAAATCAGCAACTTCAAGTATCTCGTGGCTCTGATAAGCGTGAGCCAGTATACAGATATCATTTTCTTTCTTTAAACGGATGATCTCATCCTGTAATTCTCTTGTTGTCATCATAAAATATTTTACCTCTAAAATTTCCTGGTGTTGATAGATATGGTATGAAATTGCCACATATATTGTTATATGCCGGGCAGTTACTTGTCATTGATTATACTGTGGTGTAAAGCATGTGTCAACACAAAAGTTTTACATGTGTCTTGTCAGCTGTAAATTTTAGTGCTATAATACGCCCATTACAGTAAAACGCATCCGTATATGAGCGATAGGCAGTGGCATATGACTCTTGTATACACGGTGCAGACAGATTAAAGAGGTAACATAATATGAAAACAGATGTACTGATAGTCGGAAGCGGCTGCTCAGGTCTTTACTGCGCACTACAGCTTCCGAGAGACATAAACATTACATTGATCACAAAATCAGATCTGGAGAGCAACGATTCGTTTCTGGCACAGGGCGGCATGTGCATGTTAAAGGAGGAAGCTGATTATGACAGCTTTTTTGAGGATACGCTTAAAGCCGGACATTATGAAAATGATAAGGAGTCGGTTGAGATCATGATCAAGTCATCCCCTGAGGTGGTAAAAGATCTCATATCCTACGGAGCGGACTTTGCCCGCAATGAGGATGGCTCGCTTGCCTACACCAGGGAGGGCGCACATTCAAACAACAGGATCATTTTTCATGAGGATGTGACCGGAAAAGAGATTACGAGTACACTGCTGGCACAGGTTAAAAAGCTTTCAAATGTGACACTCATGGAGTATACAACTATGGTTGATATCATTGAAAAAGATAACAAATGTTATGGTGCTGTGATAAGAAAGCAGGACGGCACACTCGAGAAAGTGACAGCGGCATATACGGTCATGGCATGTGGCGGTGTCGGTGGACTTTACAGATTTTCCACGAATTTCAGACATCTGACAGGTGACTCACTTGCAATAGCCAAAAAGCATGGCATAGAGCTTAAAAACCCTGACTATGTGCAGATACATCCGACTACATTTTACGCAAAAAAGCATGAGGACAGGAGCTTTCTCATATCAGAGTCTGTCCGTGGAGAAGGCGCAAAGCTGTATGACAAAAATATGAACAGATTTGTTGACGAGCTTCTTCCAAGAGATATTCTCACAGGAAAAATCCGCGAGCAGATGGCAAAGGATGGCACAGATTTCGTGTGGGAGGATCTGCGCACGATCCCGAGAGATGAGCTTACATCACATTTCCCGAATATTATTGAACATTGCAGGGAGATGGGATATGATGTTTTTAGTGAGCCTATCCCGGTAGTTCCGGCACAGCATTATTTCATGGGTGGCGTGAAAGTAAATCACAGCAGCCGTACTTCCATGGAACAGCTCTATGCTGTCGGTGAGACAGCCTGCAACGGTGTTCACGGACGTAACCGTCTCGCCAGCAATTCTTTGCTTGAGAGCCTTGTCTTTGCAAAGAGGGCGTCACAGGAGATGAGCGAGCAGGGATTTATATGTGATGAGATCACAGCCCAGAAGGCGGCTGATGGAACAGAACTGGCAGACTATGAGGATCAGAAGGCTGTCGAGTTACAGTACAGAAAGCTTGCGATGGAAGCAATTGAGGGACATGTATGTGAAGAGACTGACACATCTGAGGTTGTGTATATTCACGCATAAGAATTAAATATTTAAACTGGTTCCGGCAGCGGCAGCAGTACATCCCATCCCCTCAAGCGGCTCGCTCAAAAATACTAAGAGGGAAGTTTCAGCTAAATATAAAAAATATAGGAAAGAGGACAATTACATGTACGATCAGGTAACACTGGGACTCAACGTAGACCCATTCATATTAAGCGCATTAAAGGAGGACATCACCAGCGAGGATGTATCCACCAACAGTGTGATGCCAAACCCACAGGCAGGCGAGGTAGATCTCATCTGTAAAGAGGACGGTATCATCTGTGGACTTCAGGTTTTTGAGAGAGTATTTACGCTTCTTGATGCCGGCACAAAGGTAGAGTTTTACGTCAAAGACGGTGATAAAGTAGAGAATAAACAGCTCATCGGAAAAGTATACGGAGACATCAGAGTGCTCCTGTGCGGTGAGAGAACTGCGCTCAACTATTTACAGCGCATGAGCGGAATTGCCACATATACCAGTCAGGTTGCGACACTTTTAGAAGGCACGGGAATTAAGCTGCTTGACACAAGAAAGACCACACCAAATAACAGGATTTTTGAGAAATACGCAGTAAGAGTCGGTGGAGGAAACAATCACAGATACAATCTCTCAGACGGTGTACTTTTAAAGGACAATCATATCGGGGCAGCAGGAAGTGTTAAAAAAGCTATCGAAATGGCGAAAGAATATGCTCCGTTTGTCAGAAAAATAGAGATAGAGGTCGAGTCTTTTGATATGGTAAAGGACGCAGTTGAGGCTGGAGCAGATATTATCATGCTCGATAACATGTCAACAGAGCTGCTTAAAAAGTGTATCGATTACATTGATAAAAGGGCCGAAATCGAGGTTTCGGGAAATGTTACAAAAGAAAATATTGAAAGAATAAAGGGACTTGGTGTAGACTATGTATCAAGTGGTGCTTTGACACATTCAGCTCCGATATTGGATCTGTCACTTAAAAATCTACACGCAGTATAGAAAGGAAACGGAAAATGAACGGTGAGGAGAGAAGAAAAAAAATAATGAATATTCTGTCTTCGTCGAAGACACCTGTAGCGGGAGTAAAGCTGGCAAAGGATCTTGATGTGAGCCGCCAGGTGATCGTGCAGGATATAGCACTCCTTAGGGCTAACGGAACCGCGATTTTTTCAACGAACAGAGGATATCTGATCCAGGACAGCGAGGAATTTTCAAGAGTGCTTAAAGTAGTACACTCAGACGAAGAGGTTGAGGAGGAGCTGTCTGCGATAGTAGATGCCGGAGGATATGTGAGAGATGTTTTTGTCTATCACAAGGTCTATGGAGTGCTTCGTGCGGATATGAATATCAAGTCAAGGCGCGATATCAGAAACTATCTCGAGGAGATCAGATCAGGTAAATCAAGCCTCCTTAAAAACGTCACATCAGGGTATCATTATCACACGATACTTGCAGACAGCGAGGAGATACTTGATGCGATACAGGAAGAGCTGCAGCAGAAGGGATTCCTTGCCAAATTGCAGGATTATGAGCCGGTCGATTTCTGGGGAGAGGACGCGGAACGTCAGATCAAAGGATAAATGCCGCTTATTTTACACTTGTAAATTTTTATAGAGCCGCCCGAGAACGGGATACACGGCTGCCGATGCTGAAACATTTAGTTGAAATTGCGTAAATTTATTAGGCATCGGTTTTAGGCTCGAAGTTTGTGTACATTCGCCAGATGCACACTTTCGCCGCGGCGTACGCCTGTGGCATACGCTTTCACGATTCCTTAGTCTAGTGGGAGTAAATGCCATCTCCAGCTAAGTTTATTATGCATGGGTGCGTCAAACGCGCTTTTTACTTTATTTAAACTTTATAAGTTATGAGCTTGAACGAGCCGCACCCATGCAAGCTATAGCTGGCGAATGGCATGTAACTCCCACACGACACGTCATAGATCAAGCGTATGACACAGGCGAACA
>CAVABC010000015.1:0-41669 GCA_963586665.1 Acutalibacteraceae bacterium | reverse complement strand
GAGCTATACAGATGCTGCTATTGACAGGATAATAGCTGTTACAAAAGGATATCCTTTTTTTATCCAGCAGTTGTGTCAGGTGGTTTTTAGAGAAAGTAACAAAGATGTCATAGATGCAGAGGATGTTGATTCGAGTATAGAAGAATTTTTAAGAGTACTTGATGAAGGATTTTTTAAATCCAGATATGAAAGATGTGCACCGAGCGATAAAAATTTTATTTTTGCAATGGTAAGATGTGGGGAATTACCATGTACAATTTCAAATGTTGCAAAAAATCTGAAAAAAAATGTTAATTCGATATCTACTACAAGGGCACAATTGATCAGCAAGGGGATTATTTATCCGGTCAGGTATAAAGAATTAGACTTTACTGTTCCTGAATTTTCAGGGTTTATTCAAAGGCTCGATGAATATAAACAATGGAAAATCGAAACAGATTTAGCATAAGCAGGGCATGTAGGGGGCAAAATTATGTTCAGCTATGAGATCATCAGGTCATTCAACGAGATGGAGACGCTCGTGTATGATTATATTATAAAAAATAAGACGAAAATAAAATATATGACAGTGCGTGAACTGGCAGACGAGGTGCATGTGTCTACAGCAACGGTCATGCGTTTCTGCAAAAAATGCGGTTTTGACGGATACTCAGAGTTTAAGGTCAATTTCAAGCAGTACCTCGAGCAGGAAAAGACTCAGAGTCATAAGGTAAATGAGGATGTAAAAGAGCTTCAGGAATATTTTGACAAGATAAGCTCCGGCATACATCAGAGCGAGCTTGATGAGATCGCTGATGTGGTAAGAGAGGCAAAGCAGGTCATTTTTATAGGGCTTGGAACATCCGGTATTCTGGGGAAATACGGTGCGCGTTTTTTCTCTAATCTAAAGAAATTCAGCCAGTATATAGAAGATCCCTATTATCCTATCATGGAGGGAATACAGGGAGCGGTCATCATAGCTCTTTCCGTGTCGGGAGAGACGGAGCAGATAATAGCCATGACCAATGAGTTTAAGAAGTATGACTGCAAGATCATAAGCATTACGAACAAGGGGACATCAACGCTTGCGCGGATATCGGACTACAATCTGTCATATTATGTTACAGATCATGAGATGGGGTATCATGTCAACACGACAACCCAGATCCCTGTCATATATCTGATAGAGGCAATCGGCAGACGTTTATAAACAGTAAGAAATATGTTACAGGGTGTGACAGCTTTGTAACATATTTTTTTTGTGCGCACACGTTACATAAAACGCAGATTTGTAGAAATTTTAGAAGTAAGTGATTAAAATAAAATTAAGCAAAAACAAAAAAGCAAACAAGAGGAGAAAAAATGGCAATTGATTATCAGAAGACAGCCAGAGAACTCGTAAAAGAGTTAGGCGGCAATGATAACATTTCAAATGTTACGCATTGTGCAACAAGACTCAGATTTATCTTAAAAGATGAGTCTATTGTAAACAAAGAAAGGGTGGCAAAGATCCAGGGCGTGATCACTACCGTACAGGCAGGCGGACAGTTTCAGGTAGTAATCGGAAATCACGTAAAGGATGCATATCAGTTTGTTACAGAGCTTGTAACAATTGATGAAAATGCAGACAGTACAAGCAACAAGAAGGCAGGAATAGTAAGCAGGATCATAGATGTGATCTCAGCGATATTCGCTCCGTTTTTGTATACACTTGCTGCGTGTGGTATCCTTCAGGGAATACTTGGTGTCCTCGTAGCTCTTAACGCAATAGACACAACAGGCGGCACATATCAGATACTCAACTTTATCTCATGGACAGCATTTACGTTTTTACCTGTACTGATCTCGGTAACAGCGTCGAAAAAATTCAAGGTAAACACGTACATTGCGGTAGTTATCGCATGCGCGCTCGTATGTCCGGACTACATAGCTATGGTAAATGCAGGTGATCCTGTTTATTTCCTTGGCATCAAGGTTCAGCTTTTAAGCTACACATCATCTGTTATCCCGATCATCTTATCAATCTGGGTAGCATCATATGTGCAGAGATTTTTTGGAAAATATCTGCCGATCGTTATAAGAAACTTATTTACACCAATGTTTACAATAGCGATCATGGTTCCACTTACACTGCTTGCATTCGGACCTATCGGAAATGCGATCGGTGGAGCTATCGGAGGCATTTACAATACACTCTACAACTTAAATCCGATCATAGCGGGTATCGTGGTCGGTGGACTTTGGGAGGTACTCGTAATATTCGGTGTACACTGGGGCATTACTCCTGTAACAGTAGGAAACTATGCAAACCTCGGATATGATACATTTACAGGATTACAGGCATCAGCAGTATTCTCACAGGCAGGAGCAGCTTTCGGAGTATTTTTAAAGACAAAGGACAAAGACTTAAAGGGAGTTTCAGCATCAGCAGCGATAACAGGACTTTTCGGTATCACAGAGCCTGCTATTTATGGTGTAAACCTCAGGCTTAAAAAGCCTATGATCTGTGGATGTATCGCAGGAGCTGTAGGTGGAGCGATCGGTGGTGCGTTCAGAGCGGTATCATGGGGCTACAACATGCCGGGTATCGCAACACTTCCTGCATATTTCAAGGCAGGACATGCTACACAGTTTATCGGACTTCTGATCTCTATATTAGTAGCATTCGTGCTTGGAACAGTGCTTACAATGATCGTTGGATTTGAGGACAATGCATCAGACAATACAGCATCAGATAATGAAAGCGTATCAACCGTAAAAACAGCAGTGACAGACGATGAAAGCGCAGCAACAGCAGCCGAAATAGCAAATGCTGCACCTGTAGCACTTGTTTCCCCTGTAACAGGAAATGTTATCCCGGTAAATCAGGTAAAGGATGAGGCTTTTGCATCTGAGGCAATGGGAAAGGGTGTAGGAATACAGCCGGAGAACGGAAAAGTATATGCACCATTTGACGGAAGCATTGATGCGGTATTCCCGACAGGACATCTTGTGGGAATGTCAGATGTAAACGGCACACAGATACTCATCCACATCGGAATCGATACCGTAAAGCTTGAGGGCAGAGGCTTTGACCTTAAAGTGGCACAGGACGATAAAGTCAAAAAGGGTGA
The DNA here is from genome assembly GCA_963586665.1 of Acutalibacteraceae bacterium. Lineage (GTDB taxonomy): Bacteria > Bacillota > Clostridia > Lachnospirales > Lachnospiraceae > Roseburia. The sequence continues at coordinate 38,577 of CAVABC010000015.1, read as the reverse complement.
TCTGCTTGTAGAATTCGATAAGGATCTGCTTGAAAAAGAGGGCTATGACTCAACAGTTATGTTTATCGTTTCAGATCCGACCAAAAATGTAAATGTGCATGAGGGCAGAAAAGAAGCCTTAAAGGACTGTGCATTTGAGATCATATAGTAAATGGAAGCACATATTCATATATTTTAATAAATAAGAATGAAAAAGAAGAACTAAGCACTACATATAAAGAAAGGAGATCTATATGTATAAATTTCCTGAGAATTTCCTGTGGGGTGGCGCGGTAGCCGCCCATCAGGTAGAGGGTGGATGGAATAAAGGCGGCAAAGGCGTAAGCATAGCCGATGTTCTTACTGCCGGAGCACATGGAGTGGACAGAAAGATCACTGACGGTGTACAGGACGGATATTATTATCCGAACCATGAGGCTGTAGATTTTTACGGACACTATAAAGAAGATATAAAAATGTTTGCCGAGATGGGCTTTAAAGCTTTTAGAACATCAATAGCGTGGACAAGAATTTTCCCAAACGGAGACGATGAGACAGCAAACGAGGAAGGACTGGCATTTTATGATGATATGTTTGACGAGCTGTTAAAGTACGGTATAGAGCCTGTCATCACACTTTCGCATTTTGAAATGCCATATAATCTCGTAAAAAAATACGGTGGCTGGAAAAACAGAAAAGTCATAGACTTTTTCGTGAAATATGCACTTACCGTAATGGAAAGATATAACGATAAAGTTAAATACTGGATGACTTTTAATGAGATAAACAACCAGAAAAACTATAAATATCCATTGTTTGGCTATACCTGTTCAGGGGTGATATTTGAAAATGAGCCAAATCCTGAGGAGTGCATGTATCAGGTAGTACATCATGAGCTTGTGGCAAGTGCCCTTGTGGTAAAGAAAGGCCATGCGATCAATCCTGATTTTAAGATCGGATGCATGATGGCATGTGTGCCGCTTTATCCATACTCGTGCAAGCCGGAAGATATGATGTACTCTGTGGAGGCGATGCATGACCGCTATCTCTTTGGAGATGTCCATGTAAGAGGAAAATATCCGTCATATATATGGCCGGAGTGGGAGAAAAAGGGCATTCATGTACAGATGGAAGAGGGCGATGAGCAGATTCTTAAAGAGGGAACTGTTGACTATGTAGGATTAAGCTATTACATGACAAATGCCGTAAAAGCAGACCATGTGGCAGACGGAAACGGAGTTGACGGTTTCCCGGGCAGCGTTCCAAACCCATATGTAAAATCAAGTGACTGGGGCTGGCAGATTGATCCGGTTGGACTGCGTTATGCGCTTAATCTGTTGTATGAGAGATATCAGATCCCGCTTTTCATAGTTGAAAACGGATTTGGTGCGATCGATGAGGTAAAACCTGACGGAAGCATAGATGATGATTACAGGATTGCATACTTAAAAGCTCACATAGAAGAAATGAAAAAGGCAGTGATACAGGATGGTGTTGACCTGATGGGATACACACCATGGGGCTGCATAGACAGCGTGTCTTTTACTACAGGTGAGATGAAAAAACGTTACGGCTTCATATATGTGGATAAGGACAACGAGGGAAACGGCACATTAGCCCGCTCTAAAAAGAAGTCGTTCTACTGGTACAAAAAAGTTATCGAGACAAATGGTGAAGATCTCGGATAGACAAAATTTAAGGTAACATACATCAAAATATAAGGGTATTTTTTGATACAGCCAAATGCTATGATAGATACACTCGTGAGGGTGTATCTATTTTTGGTGTACAGGAAATTACCCTGTAACTTTACATACAGTAAAAATGCCAAGAGGAAGTCAGGCACACTTTATATTTAGGAGGAATGGCACTATGTCGGACCAAAAAAGAAATATCATATGGCATGCCGCACCGGCATCACAATGGGAAGAAACACATCCCATCGGAAACGGAAGCCTTGGTGCGATGATATGGGGAACTGTTGAAACAGAAAAAATCGGACTAAATATCGACGCCTTGTGGTCAGGATATAAAAGAGACACAAACAATCACAGTGCAAAAGAATATCTGGATACTGTGCGAGGTGAGATATTTGCCGGAAATTACCACAAGGCATCTCAAATGGTCGAAGAACATCTGCTCGGAGAGTTTGGAGAGAATTATCTGCCATTTGGAAATCTCTATATCAGTATGGGAAAAACGGATGGTGATGTGAGCAGATATGAACGAAAACTCGATATTTCAAAGGCAATAGAGACAATAAGCTATCAGATAGATGGTAAATACTATAGCAGAGAGTATTTTGCAAGCTATCCTGACAGGCTGATAGCTGCTTCATACAGCTTTACAAAAAGGCAGGATATAGAGATAACATTTGAAAGTCAGCTTGAGGCGCATATCAGTTTCGATAAAGCAGACGGGTTTTGCATGTCGGGGCAATGCCCGGAGCATGTTGATCCGTCATATCTTGAGAGTGATGATCCTGTTATACAGGGAAATCGCGGCATGACATTCAAAGCATATATAAAGGTGCTCGACAGTGATGGACTGGTGGAATATGATGGTAAAAAGATTATTATAAAAAGCGCGTCATATGTGAAATTGTGTTTTACACAGCGGGAGGGCAGTATAGATAAATCCTATGAAGAGATAAAAAAGACACATATCTCTGATTACAGGACACTTTTTGACAGAGTAGACATTTCGCTTGGAAATCCATCTGAGCTTCCTACAGATAAGAGACTTGAAAATCTAAAAAATGGCATGGAAGATAATGATCTTTATGCACTGTTTTTCCAGTATGGAAGATATCTTCTTATCTCATCGTCACGCGATGGTTCACAGGCGTCAAATCTGCAGGGGATATGGAACTGGCAGCTAAGAGCACCGTGGAGTGCAAACTATACCACAAATATAAATGTAGAGATGAACTACTGGCACGCATGGGTGTGCAATCTGCCGGAATGTTTAGAACCATACTACAGACTGCTTGAAGAGCTGGTAGATAATGGCAAAAGAACAGCGCAGATACATTTCGGCTGCCGTGGTTTCTGTGTCGGACACAATACGGATTACTGGCGCATCACAAATCCTGTCGGAGTAAGATACGGAGGCTGTATGGAAGATCAAAGAGCCGAAAAGGGCAGCAGTCTTTATGCATTTTTCGTACTTTCGGGACAGTGGATGTGTCAGGAACTCTGGAAAAATTATGAATATAGCAAGGATATAAATTTCCTGTACGGTTTTTCATATCCGATCTTAAAAGAAGCGGTTTTATTTGTCATAGATTTTCTGGTGGAATATAAAGGCTATTATGTGACATGTCCGTCAGCGTCACCGGAAAATTCATTTGAGACCGATGAGGGAGTATCTTCTATAAGTATGGGAAGCACGATGGATATGACTATAGTCAGGGAAATATTTAAAAGTTTTGAAAATACATGCCGCAAATTAAAAGAATATGGTATGTTAAGTGGTGACGAATTAAGTGAGGCTGATGGAATATTACAGGAAGTGGCAGAAAGAAAAAGTAAGCTGCCTCCGTACAAAATAGGCAGTGACGGACGGCTTTTGGAGTGGTTTTACAATTTTAAAGAGACAGAACCGGGACACAGGCATATCTCACATGCGTATGGACTTTTTCCGGGAAATGAATTCAGAGGTGATGACACATTAAAGGAAGCCTGCCGCAAAACAATAGAATACAGGCTCTCACACGGAGGTGGACACACAGGCTGGAGCTGTGCGTGGATCGCGAACCTGTATGCTGTTCTAGGGGATGCCGACAAGGCATTTGAATATATGAAAATTCTTCTGACCAGATCAATATGTCCTAATCTGTGGACGAGTCATCCTCCATTTCAGATAGATGCAAACTTTGCCGGAACGATGGCGATAGCACAGATGCTTGTGCAGGATGATGAAAATGGACTTAAAATATTTCCGGCAAAGCCAAAAAGCTGGGAGAGCGGGTTTGTAAAAGGACTTCGCATAACAGCTGGGCGTACCATAGACATAAAATGGAACAATGATAAATATGAATACAAGATACATAAGGCTGTGTACAATAATGGTCATCAATCTTATAAATCACTCGGCAAGGAGTAAGCGGTGAAATCGTATTGACACAGTGCTACAGAACAGGGAGGAAAAACATGATATCAGAAACAATAAAAATAAATGTAGAAGGTTCAATGCCATATGCCAGACTTTGTACGTACATATGGGAGCACTCAGATGAGATGCCGGATAGAAAAAGACCACTCATACTCATGTGCCCGGGAGGCGGATACGGCATGACCTCCGACAGGGAAGCAGATCCGATAGCTATGCAGTTTGTCGCAATGGGCTATAACGTGGCAATACTTCGGTATTCAGTTGCACCGGCAGAGTATCCTACCGCATTAAATGAAGCGTTTTACGCACTAAAGCTCATATACAAAAAGAGTAAAGAATGGAATGTTGATGTAAATAAGATATATTTACAGGGGTGTTCGGCAGGCGGACACCTTGCAGCGAGTGTCGGAATGTTCTGGCATGAATATAAAGAACTGATAAAACCGGCAGGAATGATATTGTGTTATCCGGTCATCACATCAGGCGAATATGCTCACAGAGGTTCGTTCGAGGCACTTCTTAAGTCACAGTACACCGAAGAAATGCTAAAGCGCAACTCATTAGAGTATCAGGTTTCAAAAAATACACCAAAGGCATTTATCTGGCATACCTACACAGATGACTGCGTACCTGTAGAAAATTCGCTCCTTCTGATATCTGCAATGAAAAAATATGACATACCGGTTGAATTTCATATGTATCAGGTCGGAGGACATGGACTTTCAACCTGTGACAGCCTTGCGGTGGATATAAACGGCTATGGAGTGCAGAAAGAGTGCCAGAGCTGGATTGCCCTTGCGCAAACATGGCTTGAATCAGACATTCGCTAGATGCATACTTTCGCAGTCCATCCTTTAATATACTCTTTTTAAAATAGTATGTGTGAAATTTTACATAGAGCCAAAGGGCAGAGAAAACAGGGAATATCCCGGGTGCGGATAAGCTTGTACGGAAGATATTTAGAGCCTGTTAGAATTATATCATAGCACAGCAGCGCCCATGCATGGAGGCATGGGCGAGACGATGCCGCGCCATGGATGGCGCGTAAAGTCGGCTGCGTCATTATGCAAAAACATAAAGCTATAATTCTTACAGGCTCTTGATATCGGAGTCCCAAGCGCAACCGTACCCGGGATATTCCCTGTTTTCTCGTCCTTTCCGCGCTAAAATCCTAAAAATCTGCGCAAAAATGTCACTATGAGTTCGCGCAATCGGTTGCACATACCTTCAGCCGTAAAAGAGCATATTCATAATTTCTTGTGAAAAATGTTCGAAAACGAATGTGTGAAAATGTCAAAATTGCACATTGACATAATAGGATTAACGTAATATACTATATCTAGAACAAACGGTTGCGCATATATAGATAAACCTTATGTACAACCTAAATAATAAAGTACACTTAATATGGAGGAAAACAGGGATGGACAAATTTATTGTTAACATCATTCACCGTCCTGAGATGGTTCCTGAGTATTCAGCAACTGTAACGGGTCAGGGAAAAGAAGAGGATATCGGAGATAAGAAACTTATCACAGAGTCACTTGATATCTTCAAGACTCAGCAGAGACTTGCTCATGAAGCCGGCCTTAAGACAACAATTCAGATGACTTATGCAGCACTTTTTAATGATGAGGCTGTTGAGCTTGCAAAGCATGACCATGAAGTATACGGTGATGAGATAGCACTTTCACTCTTAGGACTTCCTTGCGAGGAGTTCCGTGAGAAGTATAAGACAAAGGACTTCTGTATCTGGATGTTCTCTATGGAAGACAAGAAAGCCATCGTAAACGATGTATTCGAGAAATTCCATGACAGATTTGGATTCTATCCTGAGTCAACAGGTTCATACTACATGGACGCTGACCTCACAAACTACATAAAAGAGAAATACCCAATGGTAAAATGTGCCGTTGCAACATGCTGGGAGGAAGGACCAAAAGCTTACCATACATGTAACAACTCTTGGTACACACTTTTCGATGGTGGCCCATGGGCACCATGGATTCCTTCAAAACAGAATACACATGCACCAGCCGCAAACAAAGAAGAGGATAGCGGAATAGTAGCAATACCTCATCTTTCCCGTGACCTTATCGCATGTTATGATGGAAACGGATCAAACTTCGGTACACATCCACAGAACGTACTTCGTGGAATGATTTATGATACAAAGACATGGGAGTACCCATATCTTTACAATCTCATTGATCAGTACAGAGATCTTGCTAAATACAATAACGGATACGCATACAACATGATGTTCGTTGGACCGGGCTGGATGAACAAGATGGGACGTTGGGAGCAACCATATGAGCTTCTTCTTAAATCTTACACTGACGGATGTAACTACTACGGCAAGTTAAAGAGAGAGGGCAAGCTCGTTGACATGACAATGTCAGAGTTCGCTGATTACTATAGAGAGAAAAAGGGCGTAAACGCAGGAAACTACAACGAGCCTGAGTGTGCTCCTTGGAGAGATATCCTTTACGGATCAGACAAGCAGTTATTCTGGTACTGTGATCCATACATGAGAGCATGTGTGAATATGGATCAGGGTGGAGCAATCGTTGACCTTCGTCCATATGTTGCAAAACTCGAGTGGCCAGTAGGAATCGGAACAAAGCACGTACAGGATGCTTCATATCCATTCCTTATCCAGGAGAAGTACAGAGCAGGATACTTCACACACTATGCAGGAGCAGGAACAGTAAGATCTGCTAAGCTTTCACACAATGGTGAGGAAGTTGATCTATGTCTCTGCCCTACACACAGCCATTTCTCAGAGGAAGTTATTGATGGCAAGAAGACAAGAATACTTACACTTGATCCTGTAGATATCGAGTTCTCTGATGTTAAGCTTAAACTTCAGACAAAAGAGTACTTCGAGGAAGGATCTTCAAACATCAAGATCGAGCGTAACATCCTTGAGATGAGCGATCCAAACGCTGAGGTTTACCTTGATGAGTACATCACAGCATGCTACGGAACTACAGAGTACCCGGAGGATATGACAGGAATCACGCTCGCATGTGAGGGTGAAAATCCACAGACTATCAGCTACGAGTACAAGTGCCGCGATGCAAAGGTTGACGGAGCGACAGCAGTAAGCGCAGTTATTCCGGCAATCCAGACAAAGGTTTCACTCACACCATCTGCAAAAGCAGAGGGATACATTGAGGAAGGATATGCATTCTCTCCAATGTTCAAACTTGGTTACAAGAAACAGATTTCAGACAAGGAGGTATTTGCAACATGGCTCAACTTGGAAAAGGCAAATTAAATTACAGATGTCCTTACTGCTTTATGAGAGATTTAGACATCGATATGTTCTACAATAAAGATACCGGAATTTACAGTTGTATCCGCTGCCAGTTCAGAGGAACAGAGGCTGACGTCCTTCAGGGAAATGAGGATGTTCGTAAGAAATATGGTGCAATGTATACGAGATTTGATAAGTTCGATTTCGACTAAAGTGGTGATAAGTACGCTGCTGCTATAATGGCAGCAGCGTATTTTGATATATAGGAAAATATATTGTGGTTTTTGGAAAAATATATTTTCCTATGCGGCAAAATGATTTATCATAGATAATGGTAGAAATTGCACGTTTATGCAAAAACAACAAAGTAGATAAAGTGAAGAAACAAGGAGAAAACATATGGCAAAGAGAAAAAAAGATACAATGGAATTTCGCTTTTATGAATTGCCACTGGGAGAGTCGGCACTGGTGCTCTGCGGAGAGTCATGGAAAAGACAGTACGGACATGAAGAACTGCATCTGCATTTTCACAATATGATGGAGATCGGCATATGTCGTAATGGAAATGGAGATATGTACCTCGATGAGGATATATACCAGTATCATGACGGAGATATCACATTTATACCGGAAAATTTTCCTCATGTAACGGTAAGCTACGGAGAGGTGATCAATTTCTGGGAATACATTTTTATAGATCTACGTTCCATTATAGAAGAAATGTTTCCAAACAATGCAGCATTTCAGAATGATGCGGTATCGGCTTTATCAAAGAGAGCGTTTATGACAAACATACACCAGAGTCCGGTAATCGCGGATTACATCAATGCGATAATACGTGAGACTCAGGAGAGAAAAGTATATGCACAGAGAACCATATCCCTTCTTGTACAGGGACTTGTGATAGAACTTTTAAGACGTGATGACAATCTGCCGGAAGAAAATTCAGATGCGATAAAGGGAACAAATATGTCACAGATCGCAACAGCACTTGATTATATGAACAAACATTATGCAGAGCAGATCAAGGCTGGAGAGCTTTCGGCACTTTGCAATATGAGTGAAACACATTTCAGACGTTTGTTCGAGTCGTATATCAACATGCCACCTATGGAGTATTTAAATCTTATCAGAGTGCAGAAGGCATGTGAACTTATGAAAAAAACAAATGAGCCTATGGAACTTATCGCTCAGAAGTGCGGTTTCACAACTCCGTCAACTTTTAACCGTAATTTCCGTAAATTTTTGAACACTTCGCCATATCAATGGAAGATAAATCCTGAAAATTATGAGCATAAATTGCTCAATTTTAGAATATCTGCACTAAAAGGATGGTAGAAAATACAAAGTTTCGTATAATTTTGTACATTTATGATTGAATATGCACACTTTTGTTTTGGATTTGTTCACACATAATGACACTATATGGTTATAATGACTATGTAATCAAGAAACAAGCATTAATTCGTAGTCAAAATGCCCAAAAACATAACAATGATTATGAATAGAATGTTAACAGGGTTCTTGCAGAAACTATCATTTTAGGGAGGAAGAAAAATGAAAAAGAAAGTAGTATCATTATTGTTAGTTTCAACAATGGTTGCATCACTTGCAGTGGGATGTGGAAGCTCATCTTCATCATCAGACGGTACAGAGTCAGGAAGCTCAAGCAAAGCAACTACAGTTGATGATGGACACACATTAACGGTATGGGCTTGGGATGCAAGTTTCAATATTCCGGCTCTCGAGGCAGCAGCAGAGGACTACAAGGCAAATGTAGATTCTGATTTTGTACTCAATATTGAGGAACAGTCACAATCATCTGATATTGAGACAGCTATTACAACAGCTGGTTCAGCAGGAGATTACAGTACTCTTCCTGATATCGTATTATTCCAGGATCATTACTTCCAGCAGTACCATACAAACTATCCTGATGCATGGGTTTCTATGGATGATGCTGATATCACTTGGGACGATTTTAGTCAGGAAAAATTATCATTCTCTACTATTGACGGAGAACATTTTGGTGTTCCAGTAGATAACGGAACAGTTATCTTTGCATACAGAACAGATCTCCTTGAGCAGGCAGGATACACAATCGATGATATGACAGGAATTTCTTGGAAAGACTTCATCGAGGTAGGTAAGAAAGTTTACGAGACAACAGGAAAGTACTTACTTTCAATGGATGGAGACGGAAACGACTTGTTCTACATGATGCTTCAGGCAGAAGGTGTATCACAGTTTAAGGATGGCGAGCCAAACTTCACAGACAATGATACATTAAAAGAGGTTATGCAGACACTTAAAGACATGGTTGACAATAATGTACTTTACCTTGCAAATGACTGGTCAGACTACACAGATCAGACAATCCAGAATGACATGGTAGCCGGAGTTATGAATGGTAACTGGATCATTCCTACAATTGAGAAAGTAGAAGCAAACAGTGGAAAGTGGGAGATCACATCTCTTCCAACACTTGAGGGGGGCGAAGGATACGCTTCAAACGGTGGATCTTCACTTTACATCACAAGCAACTGCAAACAGACAGATCTTGCTAAGAAATTCTTAGCTTACACATTCGGTGGCGGATCTTATGCAGATAAAGGTGTATCAGCTACATACGATAACGCACTTAAAGATGGTGGTGTTATCACTACATTCACACCAGCTGGTGAGTCAGACGTTTACAACGAGGGTGTTGCATACTTCAACAACCAGCCAATCTACGCTAAGATAGTTGAGATGGGTGCTAATACAAAGACAATCGAGCAGAGTGATTTCCATTACGATGCACGTAAGAAACTTGCAACTGCACTTATTAACATCACACAGAATGGTGCAGATATTGATTCAGAGATCAAGACAGCTGAAGATGACCTTAGATTCACAATGGGACTTTAATCTGTTAGCTTAATAACAATAATAAAGGGAGCCATTTACATGACTCCCTTTTTTATCACAAAGACTTGTAGTTAGGAGGCTTTTACAGTGAATAATAAGAAAAAAGGAATGAGCATAACAGGCAAGCAGAAGGCGGCTGGATGGATATATCTTGCACCAGCTACAATACTCATTTTTATAATGAGCTTCTGGCCGATTATCCAGGCAGTTATAACATCATTTAAAACAGGCTCGAGTGCCAATATGAAGTGGGCTAATCCACTCACATACAACTATACCAGAATGTTTCAGGATGCTGTTTTTAAAAGATCTATTGGAAATACATTCTTATATTTAATTATCGAAGTGCCTATCATGCTTATACTGGCAATCTTACTGGCACAGTTACTTAACAATAAAGACCTTAAATTTAAAGGACTTTTCCGTACGTGTGTATTTTTACCATGTGCAACATCACTTGTATCATACGCACTTATTTTTAAATCGCTTTTTGCAACACAGGGACTTATGAATACAATCCTTGTTAAACTTGGAATATTAGAGAACAATTTTAACTTCCTTGGTACAGCATGGACTGCTAAGATCATCATCATAGTAGCTCTTATCTGGAGATGGACAGGATATAATATGGTGTTCTTTTTAGCAGGACTTCAGAATATTGAATATTCAGTGTATGAAGCTGCAAAGATAGATGGAGCTAACGGATGGAAGACATTCTGGTCTATCACAGTTCCTCTTCTTCGTCCAACAATTGTTATGACAACAATCATGTCAATCAATGGTACATTACAGCTCTTCGATGAGTCAATGAACCTGACAAAAGGAGGACCGGCAAACGCAACAATTACAATGTCGCATTATATTTATAATGGTTCATTTGGTGAAGGCGTTGCGAACTTTGGATATGCTTCAGCTATGTCTGTTGTAGTATTTATAATGGTTGCAATACTGGCATTTATCAATCTGAAAGTAGGTGACAAGCGTGACTAAGAAAATACATGGATCTTCAATACAAAAAAGACTTATTCCAGCATACATTTTCCTTATTATAGTTTCGTTCATCTCAGTATTCCCATTCTACTGGATGATATCAGCAGCTACTAATAAATCAATTGATGTAGCTACAGGAAAAATTACTTTCGGTGGATATGCCCTCGAGAATTTAAAGAATTTGTTTGCTTCACAGAATGTTGCACTTGGAATGAAAAACTCATTTATAAATGCTACAGTACAGACTCTTATAGCACTTCTTGTGTGCTCACTTGCTGGATATGGATTTGAGCTTTATCATGATAAAGCAAAAGATAAATTATTCTCGGTTCTTTTGCTTGCTATGATGATCCCTCAGGTTGCAACACTTATTCCTTTGTTTAAGATGATGACAAAGCTTGGATTTACAAATACAGTTTGGGGCTTCATGCTTCCTGCAATTTCGACACCATTCCTTATCATGATGTTTAGACAAAATTCGCGAAACTTCCCAATCGACATTATGGAAGCAGCACGAATTGATGGATTAAGTGAGATTGGTATATTCTTTAAGATGTATATGCCTGTACAGAAATCGACATATGCGGCAGCCGCAGTTATCACGTTCATGAATGCGTGGAACTCATATTTGTGGCCAAAGGTAATTCTCAATAAACCAGAGGCGATTACCATGCCAATGCTTATCGCAAACCTCGCAGCAGGATACACTGTAGACTATGGGGTACTTATGATGGGCGTTCTTTTCTGCTCTATCCCTACTATGGTTGTATTCTTCGTATTACAGAAGCAGTTTGCAGAGGGAATTACAGGATCTGTTAAATAAAATAATAATCTACAAAATAAGAAGGCAAATAATTTTTATTATTTGTCTTCTTCTCTTAAGGAGGACGCTTTCCACTTGGGGCAACATGACACCGGTTTTGGCATACAATATATTTCTCAGAAAAAATATGAAGTCAGCCACGGTGTTGGGATAGATTGGTTAGATAAAAGCTTCAAATGTCTTCATAAATTACCATAATGGAACACCGCGGCAGTTCATATTGTTTTCTTCGGAACACATTGTATACCTACCGGTGAATATAGACTGTGTAGTGGAAAGCTATTTCTAGAGAGTGTGGAATTCAAAAATAAAATTATAAATAATTAATAGTGTTAGGAGTGGATAATATATGAATAATTTTGATCCAAATATAATCAAAAATCCGGAAATATTTCAGCAGAACAGACTTCCGGCACATTCTGACCATGTGTGTTACAGAAATGAGCTGGAGAAGATAAATGGCAGATCAAGTCTAAGAATGGACTTAAGTGGTCTGTGGAAGTTTGCCTATGCCAAAAATCAGAGTCTAACTATTGAGGGATTTGAGGCAGCAGATTATGACTGCAGATACTGGGATGATATCAGAGTACCGGCTCATATCCAGATGGAAGGATATGGTGTGCCGATATATACGAACACAACATATCCATGGGAGGCTGATGAGGCTATAAAACCTGGTGAGATCCCTGAGATTTTCAATCCTGTTGCAAGCTATGTGAAGTATTTTACAATCCCTGATAATATGAAAAGTAAAAAGATCTGTATTTCTTTTCAGGGTGTGGAGAGCGGATTTGCTCTCTGGCTGAACGGTCACTATGTAGGATACAGCGAGAATACGTTTGATCCTGCTGATTTTGATCTGACAGATTATATCGTTGACGGAGAGAACAAGCTGGCTGTTAGAGTATGGAAATGGACATCAAGCAGTTGGTGCGAGGATCAGGATTTTTACAGATTTTCGGGCATTTTCAGGGATGTATTTTTATATGCAATTCCTGAGGCTCATGTATATGATCTGTCAGTTGTACCAACACTCAATGACACCTTCGACGTAGGAAATATAAACGTAGCGATAAAAGCACAGGGAAACGGTGTTGCAAATGTAAAGCTCTATGAGCTGGGCAACCTGTCCATTGAAAAATATGACAGAGCAAAGCTTCTCATGGAGGAGTTTGACATTCCACTCGAGGGTGGAAAGCTCTGTGAGGCATCAGTAAATGTCAAAAATCCATTCCTCTGGAGTGCAGAGGAGCCAAACCTCTACGAGGTAAAGGTGATCGTAAAAGATACAGCAGGAAATGAGACAGAGTTTATCAGTCAGAGAGCCGGTTTCAGAAGATTTGAGATGTCTGACGGACTCATGAAATTAAACGGAAAACGTATTGTATTCAAGGGCGCAAACCGCCATGAGTTCAGCTCTATAACAGGCCGTGTTCCAAACCGTGATGAGGTGATAAAGGATATCGTTACCATGAAAAAGAACAATATCAATGCGATAAGGACAAGCCATTATCCTGATGATTCGCTGCTCTATGAGCTTTGTGATATGTACGGACTTTACATGATCGCAGAGAATAACCTCGAGAGCCACGGTACCTGGGAGGCATACACAAAGGGATATGTAGATCTGGATTTTGTTGTGCCAAAGGACAAACCTGAGTGGAGAGAAATGATGCTTGACCGCGTCAACTCATGCTATCAGAGAGACAAAAATCATCCTGCAATCCTTATCTGGTCATGCGGAAATGAGTCATACGGTGGTAAAACGATTTATGAGATGTCACAGCTTTTCAGGCAGCTTGATCCACATCGTCTGGTACACTATGAGGGAGTATTTAACGATAGAAGCTACAATGACACAAGCGATATGGAAAGCCAGATGTATACACCGGTAGCCGGAATCGAAAAATTCCTTGCAGAGCATCCCCAAAAGCCGTTTATCTGCTGTGAGTACACACATGCCATGGGAAATTCCTGCGGTGCAATGCACAAATACACAGATCTTTCAGACCGCGAGCCTAGATATCAGGGCGGATTTATCTGGGATTATATAGACCAGTCAATCTACAAAAAGGACAGATACGGCAAGTGGTTCCTTACATACGGAGGAGATTTCGGTGACAGACCTACAGACGGAGATTTCAGTGGAAACGGAATAGCATATGGTGGGGAGCGAAACGAATCACCGAAGATGCAGGAAGTAAAATTCAATTATCAGAATATCTCTGTAGATTTTGAAAGCGACTATATTTTTACGGTTACAAACAAGAACTTATTTGTAAATACATCAAATTTTGATGCTTTTGCAATTTTACTTGCAGACGGTCAGGAAGTATGCCGTTCAAAGATGAAGATTGCCGTTGCGCCAATGGAAAAGGCAAATTATGAAGTGCCTGTTACTCTTAAAAATTCTATGGTTGATGTAGAAAAAGAGTACTGCATCGTGGTATCATTTGTATTAAAGGAAAATATGATCTGGGAAAAGGCAGGATATGAGATAGCATTCGGACAGCACATGATAAAGAAGCCTGTTGTGCAGTATTCCTGTGACAAATCGGTTGAACTTGTGGTAGGAAACGGAAACATCCTTGTCCGTGGTGAGAATTTTAAGGCACTTTTCTCAAGAATGAACCTGGGACTCGTGTCATATGTATACGGTGGCGTGGAAATGCTTCCTAATACGATCCCACTGCCAAACTTCTGGAGAACACCGACAAACAACGATTCAGGAAACATGATGCCGCAGCGATATGCACAGTGGAAGATTGCCAGCATGTATGTAACTACCCGTCAGGATCAGCGTTTTGCCGATACATCACCAAAGGTAGAGAAAAATGAGGACAATATATCTGTTACCTACACATATTTCATGCCGACCACACCGCAGAGTTCCTGCGAGGTGACTTATAAGGTATTCGGTGACGGTACTATCGAGACAACACTCTCATATGATCCGGTCAAGGAGCTTGGAGATATGCCTGAGTTTGGTATCATGTTTAAGCTTGATGCAGACTATGATACGGTAAAATGGTATGGACTCGGACCACAGGAGACATATGCAGACAGACAGCATGGCGGCAAGTATGGTGTATACGAGAATAAAGTTGCAGACAATGTCGCAGAGTATCTAGTTCCACAGGAAAGCGGCAACAAGTGCGGTGTAAGATACGCAAAGGTAGTGGATAAAAAGGGCAGAGGAATGATGTTCTTCGGAGATGAGCTTTCATTCTCGGCACTTCCATACACACCACATGAACTGGAAAATGCGGCTCACCATTTTGAGCTTCCACCTGTACACTACACAGTTGTGCGCGTGGCAAAACAGCAGATGGGTGTTGCCGGAGACGATAGCTGGGGATCACATACACATCCTGAGTATCTTATCGATGTTTCAAAGAAACTGGAATTTACATTCTGTTTCAGAGGTATATAGTTAAAAATAAGGAGAACTAAAATGACAAAATTCATCAAAGGAATGGATCTGTCCACTCTGCTTGAGCTTGAGCGTTGTGGAGCAAAATACTATGAGGACGGAAAAGAGAAAGACATCCTTGATATCATGCGAGATCATGATGTTGACACTATCCGTATTCGTCTGTGGAACGATCCTAAGTCCGAGGAGGGCGAGCCTTACGGTGCCGGAAATAATGATCTGGCTGAGACTATCGCTATCGGAAAGAAGGTTACTGATGCGGGATTTGGAGTACTTTTAAATTTCCACTACAGTGATTTCTGGGCTGATCCGGGTAAACAGATCAAGCCTAAGGCATGGAAGGATTTTGGTGTGGACGAGCTTGAGCAGGCGGTATATGATTTCACACTTGAAAACCTCACAAAGATCATCGAGGCTGGTGTAAATGTCACTATGATCCAGGTCGGAAATGAGCTTTCAAACGGACTTCTCTGGCCGGAGGGACAGGTGCCAAACTACGATAATATTGCAAAATTTGTAAATGCCGGAATTCGTGCATGCCGCAAGGTCAACGCAGATATTCCGATCATGATCCATCTCGATAATGGTGGAAATAATGAGCTTTATGTCAGATGGTTCACAAACTTCATCGAAAGAGGAGAGGAGTTTGAGTATATCGGACTTTCATATTATCCGTTCTGGCATGGATCACTCGATCAGCTTGAGTTCAACATGAACGATATTGCAAAACGTTTCAACAAGGATCTCATCATTGCAGAGGTATCAATGGGCTTTACAATGGACAGCTATCAGGATTATGAGAAGCTTTCCGACTCAGAGCGCAAGGGCTATGCCACAAAACCGGAGCTTGTTGAGAAGATCGACTACCCTATGACTATTCAGGGACAGGCTGATTTTACAGCAGATTTCCTTAATAGAGTGGCAAATGTAGTTGATGACCACGGAAAAGGATTTTTCTGGTGGGAGCCTGCATGGATTCCTGTACCTGGCTCAGGCTGGGCAACACCTGCATCGCTTAAGTACATGAACGATCCGGGACCATGCGGAAATGAGTGGGCTAATCAGGCACTTTTCGATTATGATGGAAATGTGCTGCCTGCATTTGAGGTTATCAAGAACTTCAAAAAATAATATGATCAAAGGTGTCAAAAGGTATCATCGATGCATGCTTGCAATTTGATGTAAGCCTCTTAGTAAACTTCATATCATAATATCAAAATATAAGATAAGAGACTTCATATTTATAGATAGTGCTCATTGGATTATATATAGAATATACTGTATATCTTCCGGTATATGCATGACTATGAATACGGAGTCTCTTTTTTATCATATATGAAATTACGTTGTAACTTCATATGTGATAAAAGCAAGCGTGCAAATATGTAATTTTGTTGCATGATCTCATTTGTTATGTTGCATATTCATTTCAATGTATTGCAAACTTAAAATGGACAGTTATAATAGAATTATAAAGAAAAAACGAATTATTTTAACTATCAATTTAATGCAAATACAATCAGTAAAGGAGAAGAAAAAATGATACAGCAGAAAGTATTAGACAAATTCAAAGAGCTTTTTGGAGCAGAGGGGGATATCGGAGTATATTTTGCTCCGGGACGTGTTAATCTGATCGGTGAGCATACTGATTACAACGGAGGACATGTTTTCCCATGCGCACTTACAATCGGTACATATATGGCAGCAAGAAAACGTGAGGACAGAAAGCTTCGTTTCTACTCAATGAACTTCGACAATTTAAGCGTTATCGAGTCATCACTTGATGAGTTCACACCTGATCCAAACGGTCTTTGGACTAACTATCCAATGGGTGTTATGTGGGCTTTCGAAGGCCGTGGAATGAAGCTTGAGACAGGTCTTGACATTGTTTTATACGGAAATATTCCTAACGGATCAGGACTTTCATCATCTGCTTCACTCGAGGTTGTTACAGGATATATGTTAAAAGATCTTTATGGATTTGACGTTACAAATCAGGATCTTGCACTTATCGGACAGTACTCAGAGAACAACTACAACGGATGTAACTGCGGTATCATGGATCAGTTCGCATCTGCAATGGGTAAAAAAGACAATGCCATTTTCCTTGACTGCAACACACTTGATTTCGAGTATGCACCAATCGTGCTTGATGGAGCAAAGATCGTTGTAACAAACAGTATGGTTAAGCACAGCCTTGTAACAAGTGCTTATAACGACAGAAGAAATGAGAGCGCGCAGGCACTTAAGGATCTCCAGAGCGTATGCGATATCCAGACACTCGGTGATATCACAGAGGAAGAGTTCGAGACTCACAAGGATGCCATCAAGGATGAGATCGCACGCAAGAGAGGAAAACACGCAGTTTACGAGAACCAGCGTACGATCAAAGCTGTAAAGGCATTAAAAGATAACGACATTGAGACATTTGGTAAACTTATGAATGCATCACACGTTTCACTCCGCGATGACTATGAGACATCATGCCCTGAGGTTGATGTACTCGTTGACGAGGCATGGAAGATAAACGGTGTTATCGGATCACGTATCACAGGAGGCGGATTTGGTGGATGCACAGTCAGCATCGTAAAGGATGAGGCTGTAGATGAGTTCAAGGAGAAACTTGCAGCAGCATATCAGGAGAAAGTTGGAAAAACACCTGAGTTCTATGTAGTTTCAATCGGAGACGGTCCAAGCCGCCTTGCATAGAAATAATGCAAATATTCAATAGTTTATATGAATGACAGAAAATATAATCTTTAAATTTGCAGATTACGTATTTGAAAATTAAGCAGCATCAAATTAGTAATATGAAATAATAATGTTGACGGATAAGTAAATGATATTATCCCGACAATGGGTAAGGAGCAAGACATGATTCAGGAGAGAATATTAGAATTAGTAAAATATGGTCTTACAACAGGACTTATTGATCCTGCTGATGAGGTATATACAGTAAACAGACTTCTCGAGGTGCTTGGAGTTGACGATATCGAGGATGAGACTTTTGAGAAAGTGGCAGCACAGCCTGCATGGACACAGGAAGAAGCTGAAAGTCGGCTTGAGGACATACTCGAGGATATGATGAGATACGCATATGACAATGGCATCATGAAAGAAAACAGCATTGTATACAAGGATCTTTTTGATACAAAGCTTATGGGCTGCCTTGTACCTGCACCAAGCGTTGTCAGAGCAAAATTCAAAGATCTCTATGAGAATGAGTCATCACTTGCAGCTACAGATTATTTCTACAAATTAAGCTGTGACAGCAACTACATCAGACGTCAGAGAATTAAAAAGGACCAGAAATGGACAACAGATACAGAGTACGGCACACTTGATGTTACGATCAACCTCTCAAAACCTGAGAAAGATCCAAAAGCCATCGCAGCCGCTAAAAATGCAAAACAGAGTGCATATCCAAAATGCCAGCTCTGCAAGGAGAACGAGGGCTATGCAGGCCGAGTAAACCATCCTGCAAGAGAGAACCACAGAATTATCCCTGTTACAATAAACAACAGCCAGTGGTTTTTCCAGTACTCACCATATGTATACTACAATGAGCACTGCATCGTGTTCAATTCACAGCATACACCAATGAAGATCGAGCGTGCCACATTTGGAAAGCTTCTTGACTTTGTGACACAGTTCCAACACTACTTCGTAGGATCAAACGCTGATCTTCCGATAGTAGGAGGTTCAATCTTAAGCCACGATCATTTCCAGGGTGGACATTATACATTTGCCATGGCAAAAGCACCGATCGAGAAAAAGATCACATTCAAAGGTTATGAGGATGTTGAAGCCGGTATCGTAAAATGGCCTATGTCAGTTATCAGAATAAAATCAGCCGACAAGGATAAACTTATCGACCTTGCCGACAAGATCCTTCTTGCATGGAGAGGCTATACAGACGAGGATGCATTTATCTTTGCAGAGACAGACGGAGAGCCACACAATACCATCACACCTATCGCAAGAAGACGTGACGGAGATTTCGAGCTTGACCTCGTACTCAGAAACAACATCACAACAGAGGAGCATCCTCTCGGAGTATATCATCCACATGCTCACCTTCACCACATCAAGAAGGAGAACATCGGACTTATCGAGGTAATGGGACTTGCCGTACTTCCAGCCCGCTTAAAAGGTGAGATGGCAGAGCTTAAAGAGGCAATCCTTACAGGAAAAGACCTTCACTCAACAGAGACACTTGCTTCTCATGCAGCATGGGTAGAGGGATTCCTTCCAAAATATGACAAGATTGATGAGTCAAACATCACAGATATCATCAATGAAAAAATCGGACTTGTATTCAAAGAAGTGCTTGAGTGTGCCGGAGTGTATAAATGTACAGAAGAGGGACGCGCTGCATTCCAAAAATTCATAGATGCTGTAAATGCATAAAATATTCGGAACTTTTGGCTAATATTACGGAAATGGCTGCTACACCATACTCCATTTCACGCAAGTACTACGCAGCTAAGAGGCTGTAAGAATTATGATTTAGATTATTTAAGAATGACACAACCGTCGATTACGTGCCGTCCGTGGCACGGAATCGCCTTGCCCCTGCATCCGTGCAGGGGTATTGTTGTGTGCTGACATAATTCCAACAGCCTCTAAACTGCTTCGTAAAAGCGTGGCATGGAGTAGATGTAGCAGCCATTTCCTTACTTTGTGGCAGATTTTTAGTGAATAGTTGTTATAATATAGGTATAATTATGAAATCAGATGAGATACGCACTTGTGAAGAAAAAAGTAATGTGTTAGTCTTTATGAAGATAGAGCACGATTGATATTCTTGAATTGTATAGAACAAATTATATTATAAAATCAAATGCTTAATAAAAGGCTGAGCTGTTTGAGAAATTGATTATTGATAATTAGAAATTATTTTAAGAATGGAGATGACGTTATGGAACTTGAAATGGATGTGGAAGATTTATTGAACAAAAGAAAATTGGAATCAGACCGAATAGAGTTTAAGACAGGATGGAATCCTGATGATATCTACCATAGTGTCTGTGCATTTGCTAATGATTTTAAGTATTAGTGAAGATTTTCCAAATATCACAGGTTCAGTGCCGCAGATGATTCAGGCAACTATGGAAAGATTTCGTAATTTGATTATTCGTGAAAAGGTAATTAAAGTACCAGATCAGATGGAGGCGTTGAGGATATTCAATTATCCATATCAGGCTATAGAAGAGGCGGTAGTAAATGCATTTTATCACAGAGATTATATGTCATTTGAACCTGTTACTATAGAAATAGAGCCTGATTGTATAAATATCATGAATTTTCCGGGAATAGACAGATCAATTTCAGAAAAAACAATAGCAGAAGGAAAGAGATTTGTTTCAAGATATTACAGAAATAGACGACTTGGAGAGTTTTTAAAAGAACTTGACTTATCAGAAGGTCATTCTTCGGGAATTCCAACAATACAGGAAGAACTTGAAAAGAATGGATCACCGAGAGCTGAGTTCTTTACTGATGAAGATAGACGTGCTATGAGAATAAGAATTCCAATTCATCCGGCGTTTTTGACTGGGAATGAGGAATTTTCTATGTCAGATAGTTATGAAAAAGCGACGAATAAAGTATCAAAGAAAAAGAAAGAGCAATATGACAAAATTATAAAATTATTAAGTGATAGAAAGTGGCATAAAACTGTGGAAATAGCTGATAACCTTGGACTCAAGGGAACCAGAGCAAGAGAGATAATGAGGGAATTGTGTGAAATTAATGAAATAGTTGATAACGGAAAAACTAAAGGAAAGATGTATAGATTAAAATAATTCGACGGTTTTTTTGACGCTTTTTAGCGTTGAAAAAACCGTCGAATAATATGTCGTGCGAAATCCATAGTACAGCACCTCACGCTTCCCGGAGATTTAGCCACAACCTTACGCAGCCATCTGCAATCGTTTAAGCTTGTTGAGGCAATGTATAAATGCCGGCACAAGAAACGCATCTGCAAAGATCCATGCAAGCGGACTTGCAAAGCAGGCTGCGGAAAATCCAAAGATCGGCACAAAAGCAAGTCCGACAAGCGAACGTGCGATCATTTCTGCCACACCGGCAAACATCGCAAACCCTGAAAATCCCATACCCTGAATCGCAAATCTGACTGTATTTACGAGTACGAGCGGCACGTAGAAAATCGCATTTGTAAGCAGGAACTGATGAGCCTGTGCTATTACGGCAGTTTCGCTTGGATCTACAAACAGGTAGATCAGATAATTGCATGTAAAATAGAGTATTACAAAGATTACAACTGCATAAACTGAACCGAGGAGTGATGCAGAGACCAGTCCCTTTTTGACACGATCGAATTCTCCTGCACCGACATTCTGACCGCTGTAGGTAGCCATTGTAGAGCCGAGTGCGTCAAACGGACACATCACAAACATGGATATCTTGCTGCCGGCTGTCATGGATGCAACAGCGGTAGATCCGAGAGTATTTACGGAAGTCTGCAGGATGACACTGCCGATTGCTGTAATAGAGTACTGGAATCCCATAGGAAATCCCATGATAACAAGATTTTTTACATATTGTGAATCAAGCTGCCAGTCATCTCTTGATACATGCAGCAGTGTGACTTTTTTCATTATGTAAATGAGGCAGAGCACACCGGATATTGCCTGAGACAATACGGTGGCAAAGGCTGCGCCAAATACACCCATGTTAAATACGAGTATGAAAAGCAGATCGAGTCCGATATTTAATACTGCCGAGATCACAAGGAAAATGACAGGTATAACCGAGTTTCCAAGTGAACGCAGATAGCCTGAGAGCAGGTTGTAAAGTATCGTGGCAGGTATTCCGGCAAAGATCACGATAAGGTACTGATATGCCAGATCATATATATCATCGGGTGTGCGCATCCATGTAAGGATATTTCCACAGAGCAGGACAGTGAGCGTGGTCATAATTATTGCAATGATGATGGACACAACTGCCGCGTTTCCGACATATTTTTTCAGTCCTTTTTCATCCTTTGCACCGAAACGCTGTGCGATAGGCAGCGAAAATCCGGCACACACTCCCTGACAGAAACCTATTATAAGGAAGGTAATGCTTCCGGTAGAGCCAACGGCTGCAAGGGCTGACACACTTAGGAATTTTCCTACGATGATGGTATCCATGAGGCTGTAAACCTGCTGGAAAAGCATTCCGAGAAGCAGTGGAAGCGAAAATCCCAGAATAAGTCTGGTTGGTGAACCGACTGTAAGATCCTTTGAATTATTTTTAGCCATTATTTATAATCCCCCTTGATTAAAAATGATGAAAATACTGGTAAAATTACCGATTAAGAGTAATATACAACCTTTACAAAAATATGTAAATGCGGTAAAGTTAATTCGTTAGCATTTTTTTATAAACATATAGATATGCTGATCGAAAATGTATAATTAATGCGTGAATTTGTAATTATCCGGTGCAGAAATATAATTATGTTGAAGCAAGTGACCATCAGCGTAGCTGATTTTAATACATTTGTGGCTTGCAACTGTGAATGTACCGAACAGTTATATGAAGTTTAGATATTGCAATTCATGCAGCCATACGGAGGACGCAGATGAGAGACTGGGAAGAAAACGTCAGAAAAGTTGTCCCATACACACCGGGCGAGCAGCCAAAGACTGACGGGGTAATTAAATTAAATACAAACGAAAATCCATACCCACCGGCACCGGGGGTAAAAAAAGTGTTAGAGTCATTCGATGTGGATGCTCTTAGACTTTATCCTGATCCAAAGATTGAGATGCTTGTTGATGCGATAGCTGATTTTTACGGACTTGACAGCTCTAAGGTATTTGTCGGGGTAGGATCGGATGATGTACTTGCCATGATTTTCATGACATTTTTCAATTCAAAGAAACCAATCCTTTTTCCTGACATTACATATTCGTTTTATGATGTCTGGGCAGATATGCTACGCATACCATATGAGCAGATACCGCTTGCAGATGATTTTTCCATTGTGCCATCGGATTACTACAAGGCAAATGGCGGGGTAGTGTTCCCTAACCCGAATGCACCGACAGGAAAGCTCATGCCGCTTGATCAGATCGTTGATATCATAGAGCACAATCAGGATGTCATAGTTGTTGTGGATGAGGCATATGTGGATTTCGGAGGAGAGAGCGCACTGCCGCTTATCGATAAGTATGACAATGTGATCGTGGTACAGACATTTTCAAAGTCGCGTTCACTGGCAGGTTCAAGAGTTGGCTTTGCAATGGCAGATCCTGTCCTGATAAAATACTTAAATGACGTAAAATATTCATTTAATTCATACACAATGGACAGAATAACAATAGAAGCAGCCACAGCTGCAATAAGCGACAGAGCATACTTTGAGGAAACAACGGCAAAAGTCATAAAGACACGCGAGTGGACAAAGGAACAGCTTAAGAGACTCGGCTTTACATTCTGTGACTCAAAGAGCAACTTTATCTTTGCAAAGCCGGCAAATGTATCGGCTACAAAGCTTTTCGAGGATTTAAAAGAAAATAAGATCTTCGTAAGACATTTCAGCTCACCTGAGCGGATAAACGACTATCTGCGCATATCAATAGGAACAGATGAGCAGATGCAGACATTAATCAGATTTTTGGAGAATTATCAATGTTAAAAAATTATTTTTATATCTTTTTTATTTCAATGGTACCGCTTATCGAGCTTAGAGGAGCAATCCCGGTATCACAGGTGCTCGGACTTCCGATAGTGCCATCGTTTATCGTATGTATTCTGGCAAATATGATACCGGTCCCGATCATCTATCTTTTTGCGAGAAAGGTGCTTGTATGGGGCGCAGATAAGCCGGTGATCGGCAAATTCTTTACATTCTGTCTCGAAAAAGGTGAGAAAGGTGGAAAGAAGCTTCAGGCAAAGGCAGGAAGAGGTCTTTTTGTTGCACTTTTACTTTTTGTAGGAATTCCGGTACCGGGAACAGGTGCATGGACAGGAACACTTGCAGCCAGCATACTTGATATGGATTTCAAATCGACAGTGGCAGCAGTAATGCTTGGAGTACTGCTTGCGGGAATGATCATGATGATCGTAAGCCTTGCGGGAGTATCAATTTTCCTGTAAATATAATAGAGATTTCATAGAAAATTGCCTCATAAGATCTGTATATAGGTCTTGTGGGGCTTTTTTAGCAGCAAAGGATTTAAACGTATAGTATATGATAGTTCTCTGGTTAGAAGTTTATAGAAATATACAAAATTCACAAAAATGCCACTTGAATTTTGTTATGGGTTATACGCTTAACCGTTGCGAAAGCACCCTATCGTGTTATACCATGATGTTAGAGAAAATAAATAGGAGATGGATATGGCAGAGAACAGGGTTCGGATTGCAGATATTGCAGATACATTAGGGCTTAGTACAGCGACTGTATCTAATGTGATCCACGGTAAAACAGGTAAGATTTCAGACGAAACTGTAAAAAGGGTGGAGCAGGAACTTGAAAAAACAGGATATATCCCGAATATGGCAGGTATTCTGCTTGCCAGAAATAATTCAAGAATCATCGGTGTGGTGGTGAATGATGGCATAAAATATGAAGGCAGAGTTTTGGAAGACGGATTTGTGATGTCATCATTAAATGCATTGTCGCATGAGGTAAATGAAAAGGGATATTTTCTGATGGTAAAAACGACATCGGATATCAGTGAAATTCCTGTGTTTGCTTCAATGTGGAATATGGATGGTCTTATCCTGATGGGTTTTTGCGAAGCCGATTATGAAATGCTAAGAAATCAGATGAGGATATCCTTTGTGGTGTATGACGGATATTTTGAGAAATGCTCAAAAGTTGTAAATCTGGTGATAGATCATTATGATGGAGGATATCAGGCTGGAAAGCATTTTAAGGAGCTGGGGCATAAAAAAGCACTGTGCATAGCGGACAATTTCATATGTATGGATAAGGAGCGTATCGAAGGTTTTTGCAAAGCGTTTAAACCGGGAGAAACGTTGATATGGCAGATACCAAAGACGCAAAAGGAAAGACTGGGCTTTTATAAAGAAAAATTTTCAGATCTTTTAGAGAATAAAATTACTGCAATTTTTGCAGTTTCGGACTACTACGCATTGGAGTTTATGCGGTTTTTACAGGGAAAAGGAATGGAAATTCCAAAAGATATGCAGATAATCGGTTTCGATGACAATATGGCAAGCCGGGAAAGCATGCCGGCATTGACTACGATCCATCAGGATGCAGCAATTCGGGCAAAAACTGCGATAGAATGCATTGAAGCGATGCGTGATGGTAAAAACTGTGAGACAGGAATTGTCCTTCCTGTAGAGCTTGTAAAAAGGGAAAGTACGAGGAAATTATCATGTCAAAATTTATGAGATCATTATGCAAAATAGCAATTCCGGTTACATTACAAAGTATGCTGCAGGCATCATTTTCAATTATCGATCAGATAATGATCGGTCAGTTGGGAGAGACAAACATATCAGCAGTTGGATTATGCGGAAATTTTTCACTTATCTTTTCTGTTGTGATAGGAGCGGTCAGTACGGTTGCGGGAATTTTGATAGCACAGTTTATCGGGGCAAAGGATGATAGAGAGGCATGGTGCAGCTTTTGGGTAAGTATGATATGCGGAATAATAATCGCAGCACTGTTTTTATCTGCATCGGGCATGTTCCCGGCACAGATCCTCGGACTGTATACAAAAGATGTAGACATTATAAATGCAGGAATAGTGTATTTTAGGATTGTTGCATTTTCCTATATTCCAATGGCAATAACTATGATTTTGTCTGCGTGGCTGCGCTGTAAAGAACATGCGACGATACCATTTTTAGCAAGTCTTGGAGCAGTGGCTGTAAATACAGGACTTAATTATATACTGATATTTGGAAAATTGGGAATTAGTGCTATTGGAATAAAAGGTGCAGCGATAGCAACATTTGTCTCACAGCTATTCAATTTAGTGCTTATCTTCATCGGATTTATCATTTGTATCAAAAGAGATGGGGATAAACCGGAATTGTCACTGCGTTTTAAGAAGATTACAGTTGGAGACTATTTTATAATGATAATGCCGATTTTGATCAGCGAATTCTTATGGAGTCTCGGACAGAACGTGGAATCCGCGGTATATGGACATCTCGGAACTTCAAATCTTGCAGCTTACACGCTTACCTGTCCTATACAGGGGCTTATAGTAGGCGCACTTAGCGGTTTATCCGCAGCCGCAGGTGTTATGATCGGTAAACGACTTGGAAAGAAAGAGTATGATGAAGTCTATATGGAGTCTAAAAAGATCATGTGTGCCGGGCTGATAGGCTCTGTTATTGTAGCGGCACTTCTCATATTGTTTGCAGGAGCATATACAGGATTGTACCGTGTAGACGATAACGTAAAGGAAATGGGAAAAATATTACTTATTGTTTTTGCTTTGTATGCTCCGATCAAGGTGGAAAACATGATCCTTGGTGGAGGTATCATAAGAAGTGGCGGTAATACAAAAATCATAATGATCATTGATATTATCGGCACATGGGGAATAGGAATTCCGCTTTGTATTGTTGCCGCATATGTGTTCAGGTGGGGAATTGTTGGGGTATATGCATTGCTTACCATAGAAGAAATTTTCCGGCTGGTGGTATCACTTGTTATTTTTAAGAAAAGAAAATGGATGATCAGTTTATCCTAGAAATGAGGTGCATGATATGGAGTGTGTAAAAGAAAAATTATACCGGCAGTTGGCAATAGATTATTGCTGTTTGGTTTCTGATATAAAAGATAGTGAAAATCATTTTACAGAATATGAGAAGTTAAATGGAAGAAGGCAGTTTGATGAAGCAGATGACTGTATATTAAAGGTTGTGGTGATAAACGGAAAACTTGTATTTACAGGACAAAACCCGGTAATTGATAAATGCAGGGAGAAATTTTGTGATAAGTCAGGAAGCTGGTTTATGGATGTTGAAAATTTCAGAATAATCGATGATATTGTAAAAGAAGAAGGATATAGGATTAAGACAGCGCATCCTTTTTTTATTCCCCGAAATGATGAGATTTGTGAAATGAACGGAATTCATATAAGAAAATATGATCAGGAGGAAATCCTTGCGTTTAAGGGTGACGATAGATTTGACGAAGCATTTTGCTTTGATGAAAATTCTCCGGATGTACTGGCGGTTGCAGCGATTGAAAATAATGAGATAGTCGGCATGGCAGGAGCAAGTGCTGACAGTCCGATGTTCTGGCAGATTGGGATCAATGTGGACAAAGAATTCGAGGGAAGACATATTGCGTCAGGACTGGTTTCTATATTGAAACACGATATCCTGCTAAAGGGGAGCATACCATATTATGGAACGAGTTTTTCAAATCTTGCGTCACAGCATGTTGCAGCAAGGGCAGGATTTGAGGTTGCGTGGGTGGAACTTATAACAGAAAGGATTGGGGAGAAAAAATAACAGAACCGGCAGAAATCTGCCGGTTCTTATAATATACAAATTTTAAATAGCAGCCTCAACAGCCACTTCAATCGGTTTATGGTCACGCTTCTTACGTCCAACATAGAACATCACAAAGCCTGCAACGAGTGAAACTATCGTAACCACAACCAGTATAATTGCAGCCGCATCACTTACCATATCAGGCAGGAACACCGAGAGTGTACCCCACAGATTGAACAGGAAATGCAGTCCCATCGAGTAGTAGATGCTGCCTCCGCGCTCGCACACATATCCGAGAACAATGCCGAGTGCAAATGCATATATACCCTGTATCCAGTTGAGATGGAACAGTCCAAACAATGCCGCCTGCATTATGTTGGCAAGCCAGAAAGGGAGTGCTTTTCTGGCACAGCGCATTGTCACCCCACGGAAGATAAGCTCTTCGCAGATCGGTGCAAGGATAACTGAGTAAAGTACTGTCAAAAACGTAGTATCATTGATGCCCGAGGTATCAAAAAGCTGACTGTACTGTGCGTACCAGTCCGGACGGATAATCGCGGTAAAATTCGCAATATAGCCAGCTGCAAACTGTGTTCCCGGAACAAGAACGACAATAGCTGCGATCATAAGAGGATGGAAAGTCTTCTTTGGAGAAGGAAGATATTCGCCTCCGTATCTTGCGTAGTACCACATGCCGAATATGGCAATCGTTATAAGTGAATAGATCACCATGATCATTATATTAAAATCGCTTGTTGTAATTGTGTTTATAACCCGGTCATATACCGATGCTGACGGGAATACGAGCTTGCCTATCAGAAGCTGACCGAGTATGCCTGTGCCGTACATGAACAACAGGGCAACCGTCTGTATAGCCTCCACCGCGAGCAACGGTACAAAAGTGTAAAAGAAGTAACCTGCTTTTCTCATTATATTAACTCCATTTGTTGTATTTTCAGCAAAATAGCTGTTTGCATAAAAATTATGCCACATAAAATTATGTTACTGTTCACACATGACAGTGTGACCAGCAACGATTACAGCCCATTTAGAGTGCCTCTGCGAGGCAGGGCTGTAATCACGCTATAATTAACATTGTGGCGCATAGCTTGACAGCATGGTGTCAAGCTTGCGTCTGAACATTAACAAAATTATAACATACTGCGATATAATTGCAAGAAATCTGTTTACTTTAAAACTTTAATATGTTAAAATGATTTTTGTAATAAATCGTATGAAGAAGGAGAACACGATGAGCAAAAATCTTAGAACAGAAGCGGTAGATCATTTGTTTGATGCTATTTTGTGTCTCAAAGATAGAGCAGAATGCTATACATTTTTTGAGGATGTTTGTACGGTAAATGAGCTTTTTTCTCTATCACAGAGATTTGAAGTGGCAAAAATGCTCAGAGAGCAGAAAACATATCTGGATATCGCGGAAAAGACCGGTGCGTCAACAGCGACTATCAGCCGTGTCAACCGATCCCTTAACTATGGCAATGATGGATATGACATGGTATTTCAGCGTATGGAGGGCAGCGATCAGGAGTAGTTTTTAATTCGAGGGGAATTTATGGAGCGTTATACATACGTTTCCAACGATCATATGAATTATATGTATCAAAAAAGCAGGTTCATTATGAGCCTGCTTTTTAAATGCTTTAAGTGAGATAAATTATTTCTTCTTGTTTTCTTTTTTATCGTCTGAACCATGCTTATCCGAACTATCAGAGTCACTTGAATTTAACTGGTCTATCATGCGCTCTATGATCATCTTTTTGATGTAGACATCATAGCTTAGCATACAGATAAAGCTGAAGCTGTGCAGAAACTTCTGATCCTCCTGTGGAAAATCCTTGAAAGTCTCACCGGCAATCTTGTATTTTTTGCCGAGATCCTTAAGGAGCTTCTGTGACTCCTCCGATTCCAGACCGAAAACTTCATTATATACATCCTGCATGGTAAATCCGTCATCATTGCCGAAATACTTGTCAGTAAGCGGATTTAGAATGGAACGGATATCGTTGATGCTTAATATGTTCTTAAAATAGTAGATAAACAGGAGAGTAAGAACGTGCTCTTTTGAGTACTTCTTCTTGTCGGGAGAAGGGAGCAGATTGTTCTTGGCATAGTTGTTTATCATTGTTTTGGTAAGGATCTTGTCATTTTCATAGCGTTTTGAGGCAGCGAGCTGCTCGTCCATAAAAGTAGTGACCTGATCCATGTAGAGATCTATATTCGGAATATCCTCCGGTTTTATGTAATCTATTGATTTAAGCTGCTTTAGTAAGCCAGCAAGAAATTCTTTAACGTCGTTCTCCATATCATCACCTCAGTATCTTATTATATAGTATTGAAAACTAGATGACAAGAATTTTTTGATTTTTGTTATCTGATATTGTGGAAAACATATGTTTGTGGTATCCTATTGCTACGAAACATATTATTTATTTGACAGGGGCATGTAAGTGACGTATTAGTCATAGATATATGCAGTTTATATTTACGAAATGCCCCACAGTGAGGGAAAAAGATGAACTTAGAGATGTTGAATGAACAGCAGCAGGAGGCCGTGGTGACCACAGAGGGACCACTTCTGATATTGGCAGGAGCCGGCAGTGGAAAGACACGTGTACTCACATACAGGACTGCATATCTTATAGAGGAGTGCGGTGTAAATCCGTACAATATCATGGCTATCACATTTACCAATAAGGCAGCAGGTGAGATGCGTGAGCGAATCGATGACATGGTGGGTTACGGCTCAGAAAGCATCTGGGTTTCCACGTTTCATTCAACCTGTGTCAGAATACTGCGCAGATACATAGACAGACTGGGCTATGACACCAATTTTACCATATATGATGCGGATGACCAGAAGACACTCATGAAGGATATATGCAAGCGTCTTGAGATAGATACCAAGATGTACAAGGAAAAGATGTTTTTAAATGTCATTTCCTCTGCAAAGGATGAGATGATCGATCCGATCGAGTTCGAGAACAGGTTTACCGGAGACTTTGTAAAACGTAAACAGGCTCAAGTGTATAGAGAGTATCAGAATGCATTAAAACAGAACAACGCACTTGATTTTGATGATCTGCTGGTAAAGACGGTAGAGCTTTTTAAACTGGATAAAGAGGTACTTGAGTATTATCAGGAGCGTTTCAGATATATCATGGTGGATGAGTATCAGGATACGAACACGGTGCAGTTTGAGCTTATCAGGTTGCTTGCGATGAAATACAAGAATCTGTGTGTCGTGGGTGATGATGATCAGTCTATTTACAAATTCAGAGGAGCAAATATCTACAATATCCTCAATTTTGAGAAGCATTTTGAGGATGCAAAGGTCATAAAGCTTGAGCAGAACTACAGATCGACACAGAATATCCTTGATGCTGCCAACAGTGTCATTTCCAATAATATAGGAAGAAAGGACAAACGTCTGTGGACAGATAACGGAGCCGGAGAGAAGATCACCTTTGAGCAGCTTGAGAGCGGCTATGAGGAGGCTGACTATGTGGCACGTTCCATAGGCAGATATGTGCGGAAAGGAGAAGGCTCATACAAGGATTGTGCTGTTTTGTACCGTACCAACGCACAGTCACGTATGTTCGAGGAGAAATTTATCGCCTGCAATATACCTTACAAGATCGTGGGCGGTGTAAACTTCTATGCCCGCAAGGAGATAAAGGATATTCTTGCATACCTTAAGACCATTGACAACGGCAGGGATGATCTGGCGGTGCGCAGGATCATAAATGTGCCAAAGCGCGGTATCGGAGCTACAAGTATCAATAAGGTGGCAAATTATGCCACCGAAAAAGATATAGATTTTTATACAGCACTGCGTTATGCTGCTGAGATCCCGGGCATGGCGAGAGCCGAGAGCAAGATCAGACCGTTTGTAATGTTCATACAGTCACTCAAGGCGAGAGCCGAGATGGATACCATTTCACAGCTCATCCAGGCGATACTCGATGAGACAGGTTATCTTGATGAGCTAAAGGCTGAGGGTACTGACGAGGCGGAGCAGAGGATCGAGAATATAGACGAGTTTATCAACAAGGCTGTGGACTATGAGACAGGTGAGGAACATCCTACACTCAGCGGATTTCTTGAGGAAGTAGCTCTGGTCGCAGACATAGACGGACTGGATGAAAACAGTGATTATGTCGTGCTCATGACACTGCACAGCGCGAAGGGACTTGAGTTTCCGAATGTATATCTGGCAGGCATGGAGGATGGACTGTTCCCGAGCTATATGTCTATCACGAGCGATGATGCGACAAACGAGATCGAGGAGGAAAGACGTCTTGCATATGTAGGCATCACAAGGGCAAAGGAACACCTTACGATCACATCAGCGAGAATGCGCATGGTGCGAGGAGAGACACAGTTTAAT
The DNA here is from genome assembly GCA_963586665.1 of Acutalibacteraceae bacterium. GTDB lineage: Bacteria > Bacillota > Clostridia > Lachnospirales > Lachnospiraceae > Roseburia. Next base: position 6,206 of record CAVABC010000015.1, on the reverse strand, counting down.
AAGGTATCGCGTTTCGTAAAGGAAATACCAAAAGAGCTTATGTCGGGCGAAGTATATGAGCCGAAAAAACGTGATGATGAGATCACAGGCAATGGAGCCGGAAGCTATAGAAAGGCAAAAGAAGCATTCAGAAAGACGCCTACCTATGGTACAGAGTATGCGACCACCTTCAACACCTCTCGCACGAAAACTCCGGTATATACACCTGTATCAAACCAGAAATCCTTTGCCGGTAAAAATACCACAGGAGGACTTAACTACAAGGTCGGGGATCGTGTATCACACATGAAGTTTGGAGCCGGAGAGGTCATGGCGATAGTAGAAGGCGGCAGAGACTACGAGGTAACAGTTGACTTTGACAAGGTCGGAACTAAAAAAATGTTTGCATCATTTGCCAAATTGAAAAAAATTGACTAAAAAAATTGTGATTTTTGTAGGAAAATTGGATATAATATGCTATAATAGTTCTAACGAATTGCAACAAGCAATAAATATTTGAAAAGGAGCGCTTTTGGATTATGAGTAAAGTTGAAGAAATTTTAAAAGACAATAAGCTTGCTGAGAGACTCAGCGTTTCAAAGCTCAATGATCTCCTCAAAAAAGAAGAGGAAGAGAAGAAAACTTCTAAGGCAGTTATCATATTTGCAATAATCGGTGTTGTTGTAGCAGTTGCAGCAGCCGCATACGGAATCTACAGATTCTTCACACCTGATTACTTAGATGATTTCGAGGATGACTTTGATGATGATTTCGACGATGACTTCTTCGAGGATGAGGACGAAGAGGATGACGTTGAAGAAGAGAAAGAAGCACCAAAGACTAAGGAAGAAAAATAATTAGTTTAGGAAGTGGGGGCTACGTTTGTAGTCCTCATTTTTTTCTTGCTGTATAGGGTGCTATTAATGTGCGTGTGGCATAGTATAAAACTGTAATAAGAGAGACAAGGATAGAGATATAATATATGAAAAAAGGATTCGCAGGAACAGGAACCGTAGAGAGAGTAGATTTTCCGAATAAGGGAATCGTTGTCACAGAAGACGGCGAGAAAGTGATCGTAAAAAATACAATTCCGGGCCAGAAGGTGGAATTTGTTGTAAATAAAGTAAAGCATAAAAAGGCAGAGGGACGTCTCATGAAGGTGGTCGAAAGATCTCCTATCGAGACAGAAAAGCCATGCCCGCATTTCGGTGCATGTGGAGGCTGTACATATCAGACAGTGCCATATGAAAAGCAGCTTGATATGAAGCTTTCACAGGTCAAAAAGCTGATAGCCGATGCCATAGGCACAGAGGAAGAAGCAGGATACGAATTTGTGGGGATAAAAGGAAGTCCACTTAAATCAGCATACAGGAACAAGATGGAATTCTCCTTCGGAGATGAGTACAAGGATGGTCCACTGGCTCTTGGTATGCACAAAAGAGGCAGCTTTTATGATTTAGTCACAGTATCAGACTGTGAGATCGTGGATCAGGATTTCAGAACCATATTAAAAGCCACACTGGACTATTTTTCAAAAAACAATATCCCATATTTTCACAGGCTGACACATAAGGGATATCTGCGCCACCTGCTTGTCAGAAAAGCCACCAAAACAGGTGAGATAATAGTAGATCTTGTAACAACCACCCAGACAGAGGGCTTTGACGAGGAAGAACTGCTTGCAGGCTGGAGATATGCGCTTTTGACCAGACACTATGATGGCAAATTCAAAGGCGTGCTCCACACAGAAAATGACAGCGTAGCAGATGTGGTTAAAAACGAGGGAACAGAGGCACTTTACGGAGACTCATATTTCTATGAGGAGCTTTTAGGACTCAAATTCAAGATCACACCATTCTCATTTTTCCAGACCAACTCACTTGGTGCAGAGGTGCTCTACGAGACAGCCAGAGAGTTCATACTTGGTGATGATGCAGACTCACTAAACGGAAAGACAGTCTATGACCTCTACAGCGGAACCGGTACGATCGCACAGATGATGGCACCTGTATGCAAAGAGGTAGTCGGTGTCGAGATCGTTGCAGAGGCAGTCGAGGCGGCAAAGGAAAATGCAAAGTTAAACGGACTTGATAATTGCAAATTCCTCGCAGGAGATGTCCTTAAGGTACTCGATGAGATAGAAGAAAAACCGGATTATATAATTCTTGATCCACCAAGAGACGGTATACATCCGAAAGCTATTGGAAAAATCATAGATTACGGTGTTGAGAATATGGTGTATATCTCATGTAAGCCATCGAGTCTGGCAAGAGATCTTGAAATCTTTACCGCTAGGGAATATAGGGTGGAGAAGATATGTTGTGTGGATATGTTTCCGAATACTTATCATGTTGAGACGGTTGTCAAATTATCCCTCAAAAAAGATACACCGAAAATTGAGGTTACAATGGAGCCTGATGAAGAGAGTAATTACACACCACAAGAAAAGGCTACTTATTCAAAGATTAAGGAATATGTGAAGGACAAGTACGGTGTGAATGTGCATACTTCTTATATTGCACAGGTAAAGCGGATGTGTGGTCTGGACATGGGCGAGAATTATAATAAGTCCAAGAAAGAGAATCCAGAGGTGAAGCAGTGTCCACAGGAGAAGGTGGAGTATATTAAGGATGCGTTGAAGCATTGGGGGTTGATATAATAAAATAAGATTTAAAGGAAGGTTGAAATACACCTTCTTTTTTTATGCCCATTTTTAAGGAGGTGGTGCTAAAAAGTGTACATTTAGAAACCAGATAAAAACGATTGGCAAACAGTGCCAAAAAGTAGGGACTTTCTGTTATAGGAGGTCTCATTTTTTGTGCAAACATTTCAGGACTAAGGAAAGGAGCAAATAATCATGAAGAGATATGGTTATCACAGAACAAGTACAAGAGAATCGGTGCTTACATGATAGAAGTCTGCAAGTGTCAGAAGATTACCAAGTGACATGTCTATATTTTCATCTTTTTCATAATTTCCGAGTGTGGAACTTGGGATGCCGGTAGCATCAGACAATTCTTGCAATGACATTCTTTTTTCTGAGACTCTCAAATCTTTCAGTCGTTCCGGTATGGTAAGTCTTGCATGCATAGTATATTCCTCATTTCAAAGATATAGATAGAATACCATGATATTGGTACGGAATAAAGTGGATTCTAATTCAAATTGTATCCAGGATATTGGAAAAATTCGTGAAGAAGATATTTTTCCAGCATCTTGGATATACCGGATTTGCATAAAAAATATGAGAGAATAGCTTCACACAGCAGACTGGAAAGGAGCAAAGAAATTATGAAATGTTGCAAATGTACCCGTATGAAAAAAGCCGAAAGGCGCAGCTCCATGAAAATTTATTTTCATGGTTTTGGGGGATTGGGGCATAGCACCAACAAGCGAAAAATGCATTTTGTGTGTACAAATGCACTGCTTGCCAATTAGCGATATTTATGTTGTGGAAACTGAATTTATGCTGAAATGGAGCACAAAAAGGAAAATAAAAACTAACGAATTTCATTAAAAGTGGAGGGTAAGGACAATGGAAAGCAAAAAATTTGATGACAAGTTTTACAGATTGCCGAAACGGTTATTTAAGGATGAACAATTTGGAGATATGACGAACGACGCAAAGCTGCTTTATGCGATTCTATTGGATCGTTGTTGCTTATCAGAATGCAATGGTGATGACTGGAAGGACGAATACGGTGTCACGTTTCTATTTTTCACAATAGAAGAAATTATGAAACTGATGCACCTGGGAAACAAAAAGGTAAATAAAATGTTGAAGGAGTTGGAGGAACACGGATTGATTTATCGAAGGCATCAGGGGCTTGGAAGACCCAATAAGATATATGTTCAGGATCTACTTAAAGCAGATCGTTCAAATTGGATACCTGAGCAAATTATGTCTGGAATGGAAAGGGGGAGAGGCAATGAGAAAGAGATATTATGATAATGCGAAAGAGAATGCAGCGTTTGAAAGATGCGCAGATGTCGTAACAGCATTGATTTTAAAATATGGACCGGCATTAAAACGAAAATGGAATCTGGATGATTGGATAAGGAACATTCAGGTGGACTGCTTTTGGAGAAGTTTAGCCGGTAGACGATATCAGCGATATATCAATTATATGAAAGTTATTGCAAAATATAACGCAACATGACACAATCGGATTGACTAATGGGACAGGGATATTTATAATATAGACAAAACGAGAATGACATGAGCGGAGGGATTGGTAATGGGAAAAATTGTAACACTTGAAGAGGCATTAAAAAGAATTGAGGAGTTGGAAAAAGAAAATGCAGACCTTCGGGAGGAATTGGAGTATTACAGAAATCGTAAATTAAGCGGACGGCAGAAGCATAACGCCAAGTGGATGGCAATTTATAATGATTTTGTTGTTGGTTATGAGAGCGGTATGACGATGGTAGAAATTGCAAAGCGGAACAACGTCAGTGAGAGAACGATTTATAGGTATAAAGCGTATTATGACAAAATGAAGAAAAAAGAGGAATAGACTGGCTTGCAAAATGGATGGAGGAGTTCTATGGCAGAAGATAAAAAGAAAGCTATTGCAGTAATTGAAATCACAGAAGAATACATGAAGGATCGGCTTTACGAATTTAGAGGGAAAAAAGTTATGCTTGATTCAGACTTGGCAGAAATTTATGGATATGAGACCAAAAATTTCAAGCGGCAGGTCAAGAACAATATTGCCAAATTTGAAGGTGATGATTTTATGTTTGAATTGAATGATGAAGAAGTGGAATATCTTTCAAGGTGCAAAAATTTCACCTTGAATATGGGAAGAGGTTCAAATATAAAATACAAGCCTTACGTATTTACAGAGCAGGGAGTATACATGCTTATGACAGTTTTACGCGGTGAACTTGCAATTCAACAGAGCCGTGCACTTGTGAAGACTTTTAAGAAAATGAAAGATTACATTTTAGAAAACCGAGATCTTATAGGTCAGCGGGAAATACTTCAGTTAAGTATGGAAACTGCTAACAACAGAATAGAAATCAACAAGATCAACTCAGATATGATATCTCTGGAAAAACAGATTTCAGATGTTGCGGAAGGCTTGAAGGACGTTGTGACAAAATCTGAGCTGGCTGATATGATGAACAGTTTTGTGTCAGATGATGATGAAAAATGGCTCATGTTCAATGCACGATTCAGTAGTGCGGATGAAGTTTATGAATCTATTTATATGCAGGCAAAGTCGTCAATATATGTCGTTGACAATTATATTGGATTAAGAACACTGGTACATCTTAAGAATTCACCGACCGGAGTTGATATTATTTTATTCAGTGACAACGTTGGAAATAACAAACTTCACAAGATAGAATATACGAATTTTTGCAAGGAGTACCCAACAGTAAATTTGTCAATGAAAAAGACAGGCGGTATATTTCATGACAGATTTATCGTGTTGGATTATGGAACTGCTGATGAAAGAGTTTTCTTATGTGGCGCTTCATCAAAGGATGCGGGTGCCAGGATAACCAGTATTGTTGAAGACTATGGAATATCTAAATATGCCCCGGTTATTGCCACTCTGTTAAAAAATCCGACTTTGATTTTGCCACAGTAGAAGGGAGTGAATTATTCAAATGATTTTTGACAGGTATATTCATACCAATGATGGTATCAATGGTGTGGCAAATTACCTGAATAATCATGGATACACGAAGAAGCTGCGTCAGAACGGAACAATACCGGGATTCTCAGCCAGTTTTATCAAGAAGATAATTGATAACCCTGTATACATGGGGAAGATAGCTTATGGCCGCAGGCGGACAGAGAAGAAGACCGGAACTCGCAATGAAACTCATGTTGTAGAACAGTCGGAATTTCCTGTTTATGAGGGAATTCATGAAGCAATTATCTCTGAAGAAGACTGGGAACTTGCACAGGAAAAACGTTCAAAAAATAATTACAGGCGTGAAAAAATTCATGATCCGGAGCATGCGCATATTTTATCTGGAATATTGAAGTGTCCGTGTTGTGGGAAAGGAATGTATGGAAATATTGCCAAGCCAGGGCGAAAAGATAACAAAACAAGATATTATTATTACTGTAAGAACACAGTTAATGCTACCGGACACAAATGCACTTTCCGGTGCAATATTGAACAGTCCCAGATAGATGATGTGCTTGCAACCTAGATTCTCGGAAACGTGACGATGTAATCTCGCCACAGGACATCGAAATTCCT
>CAVABC010000014.1:0-45763 GCA_963586665.1 Acutalibacteraceae bacterium | reverse complement strand
GCATCGCACCCATTGCCGTATGTGTGTTTGGAGTCGGATCATTCGTGATCCGGCTCTTTTTTAGTGGAATAAAGTACTAGACAAACACGTTAAAATATTCCATAATAGAGGTATATGAAATTAAGTAAGCAAAGCTGAAAAATGTACAGATTATCCAATATTTTGTGCATTATATGAGCAGTTTAGGAGGACGGCATGAAGAAGAAAAAAATAGTTATCGCACTCGGTCACGATGCCCTTGGAACAACTCTTCCGGAGCAGCATGAGGCTACAAAACATACAGCAAAAGCAGTTGCGGATTTTATAAGAGATGACTACGAAGTAGTTATCACACACAGTAACGGACCACAGGTTGGAATGATACACACTGCTATGTCAGAGTTCTGTAGGATCTATCCTGAGTACACAGCGACCCCTACATCTGTCTGTTCTGCAATGAGCCAGGGATATATCGGTTACGATCTGCAGAATGCGATCCGTACAGAGCTTCTCGGCAGAGGTATTTACAAGACAGTTTCCACTATTCTGACACAGGTAGTGGTCGACCCATATGATGAGGCTTTCTATCATCCTACCAAGATCATCGGACGTGTGATGACAAAAGAAGAGGCAGAGGAAGAAGAGAAAAAAGGAAACCATGTCACAGAGGTTGAGGGGGGTTACAGAAGAGTCGTAGCAGCGCCAAAGCCTGTTGATATCGTTGAAAAAGATGCCATCAAGGCACTTGTCGATGCAAATCAGGTAGTTATCGCATGTGGCGGTGGCGGAATTCCGGTTCTTGCACAGGACAATAAGCTTCAGGGTGCGAGTGCGGTGATAGAGAAAGATCTTGCAGCAGGAAAGCTTGCAGATACACTTGATGCAGACAGACTTGTTATCCTTACAAGCGTAGATAAAGTATGCTTAAACTATGGTAAAGAGGATGAAAAGCCACTCGATACAATGACAGTTGAGGAGGCAAAGAAATACCTTGCAGCAGGTGAATTCGATGAGGGCACTATGGCGCCAAAGATCGAGGCTGCTATTGAGTTTATCGGTGATTCGGCTATCCGTTCAGTCCTTATCACAAAGCTCAATAAAGAGGGAAAAGAGGTTTCCGGAGGCATGGGAACCCTGATAAAGAAATAAATTTTCCAGCAAGATATTAAATGAGGGAAAGCCGGCTGTTGACATGAGTACACCGAAGCTGGTGGTTGAAGCACTTAAAGTTTTTGAACAATATCTGGAGCAGTTTGAGGCTACTACTGACAAAGGATAAGGGGGCAGATGTAAATGGATCTACAGGAAAGACAGACCGTGGAGCGTAACAGTGTCGGCAAAATGGCTGCCATTGTTATTGCGGCAGCGGTATTTATACTTACAGCACTTAAGCTGACACTCGGGGTACGTCCCGATACGATAATCACAATGGTCATCAGTGTAGTGATCATTATTTTTAACATGGTAACTTTTACAAAGCTGCAGAACAGAGAGGCATATATACATTGCTGCTGCTCTTCTATGATCGTACTTTACGCGGCAGTTATAATTTTTTCAAGAGATCCGCTTATGTATGCGGTGCTTTATCCGATAGCAATGCTTGTCATGATCTTTGCAGACACAAAGCTTACGGCAGCAGGCTGTGGAGTGGCAGTGATCGGAGCAATCATATTTATGACAAAGCTTGTCATGACAGGTCAGGTTGAAGGCTCACAGACAGCACTTCCGGTACTTTTTACGGTTGTTGCATGTTCTATCGGAGTACTTGTGACAAGGATAACCAACAAGTTATCGCGTGAGACTCTTGATGCGGTAAAAGAAAAAGCAGAAGATCATGTGGCAACTTCACAGAAGATCGTAGATCTTGCCACTGACTTAAATAACAAGTTCAATTCTGCAAAAGAGGTTTCAGAAAAGCTCAGCGAGTCGGTAAATACAAGCAATACTTCTGTTTCAGAGATTGCTTCAAGCACAAAGATCAATGCAGAGCAGATCGAGCAGCAGACCAACAAGACATCCGATATCCAGACAAGCATCCAGTCTGTAGGATCAGAGGCAGAGCATATGGGCGAGATTTCAGAGCGCACAAATGCAGCCGTAAATGAGGGCGTACAGCTTGTACAGCAGTTAAAGGATCAGGCTGCCGAGGTGGCACAGATCAATACAGAGACAAAAGAGACTACAGAGAAACTCAACGAGAGTATTCAGGATGTACAGGACATCACACATACCATTCTTGGTATCTCAAACCAGACAAACCTGCTTGCACTTAACGCTTCAATAGAGGCTGCCAGAGCAGGCGAGGCAGGAAAGGGCTTTGCAGTTGTCGCAGAGGAGATCAGAAAGCTCTCAGAGGATACGAGAAAGGCTACAGAGCAGATCGGTATCATCATCGAGAAGCTCACAAATGATGCAGTTACAGCGTCAACAAGCATGGCACAGTCAGCAGAGGTGGCTCAGAAACAGAATGAGCTTATCGTGATGACAGGTGAGAAGCTTGTGGATATCAAGGAAGATACAGACAGTCTGTATCATGGAGTAGTTCAGGTTAATAATTCCGTTCAGGATATCATATCTGCAAATACAGTTCTGATGGACAGCATCCAGAACCTCTCAGCTACAAGTCAGGAGGTTGCGGCTTCATCAGATGTGGCAATGTCTATCAGTGACAATACAATCGAGGCACTTGACAATATGAATGAACTGCTCGGAGATATCAGCAATATCTCACAGCGCATGGAAGATATTGCAAACCAGTAAAGAGAGATGACAATGAGTTTAAACAGTATAAATGTGTACTATATGTCAGGAAGGATTAAATAAGATGGACAGAATAAAGAGTTTTGAAATAAATCATAATATTCTTAAACCTGGATTTTATATTTCAAGAGAAGATGGAGATATCATTACTTACGATCTTCGAACAAGAAAACCAAATGCGGGCGATTATATGTCAAATTCGGCAATGCATTCGGTTGAGCATATGTTTGCAACCTGTGTCAGGAACTCAGAGATAGCAGACAAGGTCGTATATTTTGGACCGATGGGCTGCCAGACAGGTTTTTATCTTGTAGTAAGAGAGGTAGAGCCGAAAAAGGTATTTGACATCACAAAGAAAGTTCTGGCTCAGATATTAGAGTATGAAGGACCGGTATTCGGAGCATCAGCTATCGAGTGCGGACATTATGAGAATCTTTCACTCGATGAGGCAAAGAAAGAGTGCAGGGCATATCTTGAGGTGATCGAGAACCAGACAAATATGGAGTTTACATATCCTAAGTAAGTATATATACTAAACAAAAACAGAATTGGAGAAATGAAATGACAATAGGTGTAATAGGCGCAATGCAGATGGAGGTGGACAACCTCAAGGCAGAGATGACTGATACAAAAACTGCTGTATACAGTGGTGTTGAGTTTGTTGAGGGAAAGATCGGTGACAAGAATGTCGTAGCTGCAAAATGCGGTATAGGTAAGGTTTTTGCAGCAATCTGTGCAGAGGCAATGATCTTAAAATATGATGTGGATATGATCGTAAATATCGGTGTGGCAGGCACACTGACAAAAGATCTTAGCGTGCTTGATGTGGCAGTTGCCACAAATGTACTCCAACATGATATGGACACTTCTCCGATCGGAGATCCAAAGGGACTTCTTTCAGGTATCAACATGATCCTGCTTCCGGCAGATGAGAAGATGGTAGAGCTTATGTGTTCATGCCTCAAAGACAAGGAAATCCATTACAAAAAGGGCAACATCGCCACAGGAGATCAGTTTATCGCCACAAAAGAGCAGAAAGAGTCTATTTCAGAGACATTTGATGCTATCGCAGCAGAGATGGAGGGCGGAAGTATTGGACATGTATGTTATGTAAATAATGTACCGTTTGCCATTCTTCGTTCCATTTCCGATGGAGACGGTGGAGAGACTGATTACCAGACTTTTGCGGAGTCCGCAGCACAGCAGTCTATTGATGTAGTGCTTGATTTTATAAGCAGGGCAGATGAGGTGTAGAATTTGGGATTAATCAGGTCACTAAGGTATAATACTTTTTGGCTTCTTGATCATGCATATTTGGATATGATACCGAATAGTATATAGCATGAGTGATTACAGATCCTATATGGAAAGCACACAACTACATAATAAGGCAAAACGAAAGAGACGTCGGCATCGGTTCCTGTTTGGAATATTGATGTCGGCGATTCTTATTATAGGGATAACCGCAAGGGAACAGATTGACATATCACAGCTAAAAAATATGGATGTTGTGGAGACCATCAGCAGCGCAGTGAGTCAGTTTGGAGACCGCAAGCTCCCTATATATTCGGTAGAGACATCAGATAAAAAGGTTGCGCTCTCATTTGACGCGGCATGGGGAGCGGAGGACTTTTACAATATAATGGATGTACTTGAGAAACATGATGTGAAAGTGACTTTTTTCATGACCGGTGGCTGGGTAAATGACAATCCCGATTGTGTAAAAGCTCTTGTGGAAAAAGGTCATGAACTCGGCAATCACAGTGAACATCATTATGACATGGCTACAATCTCATCGGCTGAGCAGAAGGATGAGATCATGAAGGTACATGACAGGGTAAAAGAACTGACAGGATACGAGATGAAAGTTTTCAGACCTCCATACGGCTCTTACAACAATGACCTTATCGACACGGTGTATGGCTGCGATTATTACCCTATAGAATGGAATGTGGATTCTTTGGACTGGAAAGACTACGGAGTGCAGTCCATCATAGACACGGTATGCAATCATAAAGACCTGGGGTGCGGCTCGATAATACTTTGCCACAATGGTGCCAAATACACTGCCCAGGCCTTGGATGAAATGCTTACTAAAATTGAAGCTATGGGATATGAGATCGTCCCGATATCAGGTCTTATAATGACCGAAAACTACCATATGGATGTCAATGGCAGACAGATCAAAGACGAATAATAGGTGGCTTTTAGACTCATACTCTATTGCGAATGGCAGTCAGTTATGCTAAAATATATATAGTTTTTCAGAAAAGCCGTTTTAAATGGTTATGGGGGTAAGCAAATGACAGATACGGGTTTTTTAGTTGCATTTTTTATTGTGATATTTTTAGTGATCATATTTGCACTGGTCGCGGTGATCGGAGCGGTTACGAGTGCAGTGGCAGGCATCAATGATGATGAAGATGAGCTTGAAGAAGAGGGCATATAGTCCTCTTCTTTTTTTGCATTTATTAAAAGAATATAAAAGCGTTGAAAAGTATGCCCACACATATGTATAATAGAAATGTATGACCGACCGGTCGGTCGGTCAGTCAGTCAGCTAGCTAGTTGGAGAATAAAAGGTAGTTAGTTTGACACTACCAGAAAAGATTAGGAGGAACCAAAATGATTTCCAGATATAGTGTAAAGAAACCTTTCACTGTACTCGTAGGTGTATTGCTAGTTATCGTGCTCGGTGTGGTATCCATAAGCAGGATGACAACGGATCTGCTGCCGGATATGAGTTTCCAGTATGCACTTATCATTACGACGGATATGGGAGCCAGTCCGGAGGAGGTAGAGTCTGATGTGACTGCGCCTCTTGAAGCATCTATGGCAACCACGTCAAATATCAAAAATGTAAGCTCCATGTCATACAACAGTTATTCGATCGTGACATGTGAGTATGAGCAGAATGCCAATATGGACTCTGTTGTTATCGAAATACAGCAGAAGATAGACCAGCTCAAGGCATCGTGGGATGACAGCATAGGCACACCATCCATCATGCAGATCAATCCGGATATGCTGCCTATTATGATGACGGCTGTCGATGTGGATGGCATGAGCAAGTCGGAGATCACGGATTTTGTGGAAAATGAGCTGATTCCTGCGGTAGAAAGTACCGAGGGTGTTGCTTCAGTTACGGCAACAGGAGAGCTGACAGAGCAGATTCAGGTTACAATGAATCAGGAAAAAATTGATGCTCTGAATGAGAAAATCCAGTCTGCTGTTTCATCAAAATTCGATGATGCACAGGCAAAGATAGATGACGCAAGCGCACAGATAAAGGCAGGGCAGAATGCGATATCATCAGCATCTGACCAGATGAGCGCGGGAGTCGATACTATAAAGGATCAGAAGTCGCAGCTTGCAGAGCAAAAGAGCCAGCTCGAGAGCACACTTTCCACATTAAATGAACAGAAAAGCCAGCTTGAGACGATCCAGTCAGGTATAAAAGAATTTATGGAGAGTGACACATATACGCAGACTATCCCATCCTTAAAACAGGCGGCAGAGCTTCCTGTAGGCGGGGATGTGGCAAAGGCTTCGCTTACAGAGATAGACAAGCAGATTGCTTCACAGTTTGCAGGACTTAGCGCACTTGGTATCACGGTAAATGGTGCGGATGATATTCCGGCAGCGGCAACTGCAGTAGCACAGACACTGGTACAGGTCAATACAGGAATAGAGCAGTGCCAGAGCGGTCTTGCGCAGATAGAAAATGGAGAGGTTGCACTTTCGGATGCATTTGACAGCTTAAACAGTCAGGCTGCGATAAGCTCTATCAGTATAGGACAGCAGTCGGCACAGCTTGCTACAGCAGCAGCTTCTCTGGAAAGCTCTAAAACAGAACTGGAAAAGAGTAAGGACAGCGCACTTGAGTCATCAAACTTAAATTCAGTTATAACAATCGACACACTTTCACAGCTTCTTGTGGCACAGAACTTTGATATGCCGGCAGGCTATGTAAATGACGCTGACGGAACACAGTATATCGTTCAGGTCGGAGACAAGGTAAAATCAGTCGAAGATCTTGAAAACCTCGTGCTGATGGACATGAATATGGATGGAATCGATCCTATACATGTAAGCGATGTGGCTGATGTGGAGGTTACAGACAATTCCGGGGAGACATACGCTATCGTAAACGGCAATCCGGGAATCATGCTTTCCATGGAAAAACAGACAGGCTACTCGACCGGAGATGTTACCGACAGACTTCTTGACAAATTTGAGTCACTTGAAAAAGAAAATGACGGATTACACACCACAGTACTCATGAATCAGGGAGTGTACATCGATATGGTCGTAAAGAGCGTAGTCCAGAACATGGTAGTTGGAGCGATCCTTGCGATATTCGTATTGCTTTTATTCATGAAGGATGTCAAGCCAACGCTTGTTATCGCGGCATCAATACCGCTTTCGGTAATAGTGGCAGTAGTGCTTATGTATTTTACAGGCATCACATTAAATATCATATCAATGTCAGGTCTTGTGCTTGGAATCGGTATGCTTGTGGACAACTCTATCGTAGTTATCGAGAATATCTACAGACTGCGAGGCGAAGGATACTCTGTTAAAAAAGCAGCAGTTGAGGGTGCAAATCAGGTAGCGGGTGCGATTTTTGCATCTACACTTACAACGGTAAGCGTTTACGCACCTATCATTTTTACGGACGGTATCACAAGACAGCTCTTCGTAGACCTGTCGCTTACAGTATTGTTTACACTTATGGCGAGCCTTATCGTGGCACTTACATTTGTGCCTGCGGTTGCTTCCGGCATGCTTAAAAAGACAAAAGATATAAAGCATCCATGGTTTGACCGTTTTAAAGACTGGTACGGAAATGTCCTCGGTGTATGCCTTCGATTTAAACCGATCGTATTTATTGTAGCGATAGCACTTCTTATTGGAAGTGGTGCGCTTTGCATATCAAAAGGTATGACTTTTATGGACATGGATATGGAGTCGAACCAGATTTCACTTACCATCTCGGCAAAAGAGGATGAAAAGCTTGATTTTGACGAGCTTACCGCCAAGTCAGATGAAGTGATTTCAAAGATATCCGATATCAAGGGAATAGATACGATAGGTGCTACAGCAGGTGGCAATTCCACAATGAGCCTTATGAGCTCAGGTACTGACAGTGTCAGCATGTATATTCTTTTGGATGAAAATTCAGATGTATCATCTGATGAGATAATAGACGAGATAAACGACCGCACAAAGGATATGGACTGTGAGGTCAGCGCAAGCTCATCGTCTATGGATTATTCGTCATATTTTGGAAGTGGTCTTTCAATAAAGATCAAGGGAAATGACATACAAAAACTGCAGGATCTCGCAGGACAGGTTGCACAGGTTCTTGAGAAAACAGACGGTCTTACAGATATAGATGACGGACTTGGAGATACAACAGACGAGTTAAAGATCACTGTTGACAAGGAAAAAGCCGCAAAATACGGTTACACTGTAGCGCAGGTTTATCAGCTTGTGGCAGGAGAGATGTCATCAAGCAAGAGTGCCACAACGATCTCTACAGATATCAAGGATTATGAGGTTTATCTCCAGTCGGAGGAACAGTCGGACGTATCTGTGGACGATATAAAAAATCTGACATTTACCTATACTGATACGGATGGAAATGAGCAGGATATACCGCTTAGCGATATATGTGAGTTTACACAGACACAGACACTCAGCACTATCCACAGGGATTCACAGACCAGATATATCACAGTATCATGTGGTGTGGATGAAGACCACAATGTTACAAAGATGAGTGATAAAGTTAAATCACAACTTGATAAACTGGATATTCCTGATGGATACAGCATAGATATGGAAGGTGAAGATGAGACAATAAACGAGTCAATGAGCCAGATGGGTCTTATGCTTTTACTTGCAGTCATATTTATTTACCTGATCATGGTTGCACAGTTCCAGTCATTGCTTTCACCGTTTATCATCATGTTCTCGATCCCGCTTGCATTTACAGGAGGATTTATAGCACTGTTTATCACGGGAAATGAGCTGGGAATCATATCAATGCTTGGATTTATCATGCTTGCCGGACTTATCGTAAATAACGGTATCGTACTCATTGATTACATCAATCAGGCAAGACGCGAGGGCATGAGCAAACACGATGCGATCATCGATGCGGGAAGAACCCGTCTCCGTCCTATCCTTATGACAGCCATGACCACGATCCTTGCCATGACCACATCCGCTATCGGAATCGGTGACGGATCAGATATGATGAAGCCAATGGCTATCACTATCATAGGTGGTCTGGTATACGGAACGATCCTCACACTTATCGTTATCCCATGTATCTATGATGCGTTCAACAGGGAAAAGAGCATGGTAGAGGAGGAGCTGTAATGACCGATGTACAGATCAAACCACAAAACATAATGGAGCCGCCTGAAAAGGTGCTCCGTATGTATGAGGCTGTGCATGGATTTATGATAGAGGGACGTGACCTCGTTTCGGTGAAGGTGGTGGATATAACATCCGCTGCCGGCATCGGAAAAGGCACGGCATATGAGTATTTTTCATCTAAAGAGGAAATCATCACAAGTGCTATGGCATACGAGTACAAGAACAAGATCACAGAGCTTGTGGCGCGTATGTTCAGGCAGCAGGGCTTTAAAAACAGAGTCATGAACGTGATGGACTGGATATGCGAAAATCAGGAATACAATCAGTTGTTTTCACATATATTCCGGGAACTGCTCGGAGAACCGCAGATGTGCGCGTTTGTGAGAGAAGGCACACAGCAAAAAACAGAAAATGTAACTTCTAATAATGAACATGCAGAAACTGATAACACGATGGCTGAGGTTATGGGAGTTGATATAACAGATGCTATAGCGGATGCAAGCGGAAAACAGGACATCATACAGGAGGGCACAAATTATATCACAAAGATAATCACCCGCCTTATGGATGAAGCCTACGCAGAAGGTCTGTTTACGGAAACGGATGAGAAAAAGCGCAACATCATCGCCCTGTCAGGCATGATACAGTACGGCAGCATGCTCATGATGAGCAGACACAACGCAGACATAGGCATGACAGATGCACAGCTTCGCGAATTTATATATACCAACATGATAAAATGTCTGAACTAAAATGAAATATAATAAAAAATCATATTGACAAAATTACCATCACAACTTAATATTTAAAGGAACAAAACACTTTGAATATAACACAAAGGCATAGGAAAGAGGAGTACATGACGGAAATCTTTCAGAGAGAGTATCCGATATTGAGAATTAAAGCAATCAATTCTCAAAGGGCTGCAAGATACTTAAGAGAGAAATCATGGAAGGTAGCTTTTTAGCCGAAGAACCCAGAAAGCCGCAAGCGGCATAAGTTCTTCCGATTCGTCCACGTTACAGGACAAGAGGCATTCGAGTCTATATGTATTATAATTAATTATATATGCTCCGATGCAAACGAAGGTGGTACAGCGCTGATTCGCCCTTCCGATCTATGATCGGGAGGGCTTTTTTAATAGATAAAAGGAGGAAAACATGAGCAAAGAATTAAGCAAAACCTACGATCCAAAAGACATCGAGGATCGTCTTTACGAAAAATGGGAAAACAACGGATATTTCCACGCAGAGGTTGACCGCAGCAAGAAACCATTTACCATCGTGATGCCGCCACCAAACATCACAGGACAGCTTCACATGGGACATGCCCTGGACAACACAATGCAGGATATCCTTATCAGATACAAGAGAATGCAGGGCTACAACGCACTCTGGCAGCCGGGAACAGACCACGCATCCATCGCAACAGAGGTAAAGGTCATCCAGTCTCTTAAAGAGCAGGGAATAAACAAGGCAGACCTTACAAGAGAAGAATTCCTTGAGAAATGCTGGGACTGGAGAAAAGAGTACGGTGGACGTATCGTAAAACAGCTTAGAAAACTCGGATCATCTGCTGACTGGCAGAGAGAGAGATTTACAATGGATGAGGGATGCTCACACGCAGTACAGGAAGTATTCACAAAGCTTTACGATAAAGGCTGGATCTATAAGGGATCAAGAATCGTAAACTGGTGTCCTGTATGTAAGACATCTATCTCTGACGCAGAGGTAGAGCATGAGGAGCAGGACGGATTTTTCTGGCACATCAACTATCCTGTAGTTGGTGAGGAAGGCAGATTCGTAGAGATCGCAACAACACGTCCTGAGACACTTTTCGGAGATACAGCCGTAGCTGTAAACCCTGATGATGAGCGTTATCAGGATATCATTGGAAAGACTTTGAAGCTTCCATGCACAGACAGAGAAATCCCTGTTATCGCAGACTCTTACGTAGATAAAGAGTTTGGAACAGGATGTGTAAAGATCACACCTGCACATGATCCTAACGATTTTGAGGTAGGAAAACGTCACAACTTAGAGGAAATCGTTGTTATCAATGATGATGCAACAATGAACGAGAAAGCCGGAAAATATGCCGGAATGGACAGATATGAGTGTAGAAAAGCACTTGTTGATGATCTTAAGGAGCAGGGACTTTTAGTAAAGGTTGTTCCACACTCACACAACGTAGGTGTTCATGATCGTTGTCACACAACTGTTGAGCCTATGATCAAGCAGCAGTGGTTCGTAAAGATGGACGAGATGATCAAGCCTGCTGTAGAGGGGGTTAAAAACGGAGAGATCAAGCTTCTTCCTGCAAGAATGGACAAGACATATTTCAACTGGACAGACAATATCCGTGACTGGTGTATAAGCCGTCAGCTCTGGTGGGGACACAGAATACCTGCATGGTACTGCGATGACTGCGGAGAGATGGTAGTTTCAATCGAAAAACCAGGCAAATGTCCTAAGTGCGGCAAGGATCACTGGACACAGGACCCTGACACACTCGATACCTGGTTCTCATCAGCACTTTGGCCATTCTCAACACTTGGCTGGCCTGAGAAAACAGAGGATCTTGACTATTTCTATCCAAACGATGTGCTCGTAACAGGATACGATATCATTTTCTTCTGGGTAATCAGAATGATCTTCTCAGGATATGAGCAGATGGGCAAAGCACCGTTCCACACAGTACTTTTCCACGGACTTGTAAGAGACTCACAGGGACGCAAGATGAGTAAGTCACTCGGAAATGGAATCGATCCACTCGAGGTTATTGATAAATACGGTGCTGATGCGCTTCGTCTTACACTTATTACAGGAAACGCACCGGGAAATGACATGCGTTTCTACTGGGAGAGAGTTGAGGCTTCAAGAAACTTCGCCAACAAAGTATGGAATGCGTCAAGATTTATCATGATGAACCTTGACGGTGTAGAGCTTAGAGAGCCAAAGGCAGACGAGCTTCACGCAGCAGACAAGTGGATTCTTTCAAAGGTAAATACACTTGCAAAGGATGCCACAGAGAATATGGACAAGTTCGAGCTTGGAATCGCTGTGCAGAAAGTATACGATTTCATCTGGGATGAGTTCTGCGACTGGTACATCGAGATCGCAAAGGTTCGTACTTACAAGAAGGATGAAGATCCTGTATCTGCAAATGCAGCACTCTGGACACTTAAGACAGTACTTGTAAACGCACTTAAGCTCCTTCATCCATATATGCCATTTATCACAGAGGAGATTTTCTGCACACTCCAGTCAGAGGAAGAGACAATCATGCTCTCTAAATGGCCTGAGTACAAGGAAGAGTGGAATTTCCCTGCTGAGGAAGCTACGATCGAGCACTGCAAGGACCTCGTAAAGGGTATCAGAAATGTCCGCACACAGATGGATGTTCCACCTTCAAGAAAGGCAAAACTTTTCATCACAAGTGATGACGAGGCAGTAAGAAAAGTATTCGAGGACAACAAAGAGGTATATGTAAATCTTGCATTTACAAGCGAGATCACAGTACAGAGTGACAAAGCAGGAATCGGTGATGATGCCGTATCTGTAGTTATCCCTGATGCAGTTGCATACCTCCCACTTGAGGATCTTGTGGACTTCGAGAAGGAAAAGGCAAGACTTAATAAGGAAAAGGAAAAGCTTACAAAAGAGCTTGCCCGTTCAAGAGGAATGCTCTCAAATGAGAAGTTCCTTAACAACGCAAAGCCTGAGAAGGTTCAGGAAGAGAAAGACAAACTCGCCAAATATGAGCAGATGATGGCTCAGGTTGAGGAGCGTCTTGTACAGTTTAAATAATTATTATAGTAATAGGGTTACACATATTCAGATAGTATGATATACTTTAATCATCAATGAGGGACAAAATACCTTTTGCCCCTCAAATCATATTATTTTAAATTTATGGGGTTGCTATGGAAAGTGCAGTGGGAAGAAGAAAACCGGTATTTAGAGTAGGTTATGGGCAGCTGGAAGCATATATTATGCTTCCGCTGGTTATGGAAGATGAAAATTACACACTAGAGGAGATTATAGAGGCAGCTAACGAAAATAATATTGTGTTTGGGATTGATTATGATGTTCTTTCTGATACGATAAAAAATAGAAATTATGGCAAAGAGGTATTGTTTGCAAAAGGACAAAATGCCATACAAGGGCAGGATGGATACTATGAATTCAATTTCGATTATAATCTTAACAGACATCCGAAGCTTAGGGAGGATGGATCGGTTGATTATTGGAGCATACACTCTATAGAGGTTGTAAAGAAAGGACAGGTCGTAGCCAGATACATAAAGCCGGTTGAGGGAAGAAGTGGCAGAGATGTGCATGGCAGGGAGATTCCAGCTAAAAGAGGCAGGGAATTGCCACCCCTTGTAGGCCGTGGTTTTGAAAAGACAGCGGATGGACTTACATATACTGCCGCTGTTGATGGAAAGATCGAGAAACATAAAAACCGTATATTGATACTTCCGATACTTGAGATAAATGGTGATGTTGATGTGGGAACAGGCAATATTGATTTCAGAGGTGACGTTCTGATACATGGTAATATCAAGGCTGGAGCGCACATCAGGGCAACACAGTCTATCACAGTTGATGGTTTATCGGAGGCATGTACACTCGAAGCAGGTAAAGATATCATATTAAGAGGCGGAATGATAGGTGCTGGCAAGGCAAGACTTCTGGCAAAAGGCAATCTCTATGCTCAATTTATGGAATATACATATGCGGATGTAACCGGTTTTGTTGAGGCAGATTCGGCAGTAAACTGCACTATAATAAGCACTGATAGGGTACTTTTTAACAAGGGACATGCGAGTATTATTGGTGGAAGTGTGTATGGATGCGCAGGAATAGAGGTTGACACGCTCGGAAATGATGCATTTATCAGGACAGAAGTACATGTTGGGGTTCATAAAAAACTCAGGATCAAAATTGCTGAGCTTGAAAGAAATATATCACAGCAACAGCAGACATTAGACAGCATAAATGTCGGCATAAAGCAGATAGAAGCATTGATTCAAAAGGCATCCGATTCAGCTGAGCTTGAAGAAAAAAAGATGGCATTAGTAAGAGTAAAGATCGAAAAGAGTGCTGATATCAAAAATTGCAAAGAGGAACTTGGCAGATTACAGAGTATTGTTGAACGTTCTACAGATGCAACGGTCAAAGTGTTAGAGGAAGCATATCCTAATGTAGAGGTATGGATCAATAACTCTAAGGCTGTTACAAAGGATCATGTCAAGGCAGTAGAATATGTCGAAAGATCAGGAAAAGTGGTAATTATGTCGATGATGTAGCAAAAATGTGATTTTTTATTAAATCTTAATCGAAATACACTTGCATAAAAGGGTTACTATATTATAATATATAGTGACCTTTTTTGATGGAAGAAAATTACAAGAGATATTATCAAAAAGGTAATAAGGAAATTGAATGTTACATGGTATGGGGATTTTTAGAAAATCCATACCGGTTATTTATAGGAAAATATGGAGGAAAGTATGTTAAATTTTGACGAAGAACTTAAAAATTACGAACCTAGTCTTGAGATAGAGGAGGCGGAGTCTGCCATTTACAATCATGATCTTACAGATGTTACAGATATAATCGCAGAGATTTTAAGAGAACAGAATAAATAGGAGTGGATTAAAAATGATTTGTTATAGATGCGGACATGAGGCCGGCTGGGAGGATCACTGTCCTACATGCCAGGCTGATCTTAGGATATTTAAGCGGGTTGTCAGAATATCCAATTCATATTACAACGATGGACTGCAGAAGGCACAGGTCAGAAACCTCTCCGGTGCCATAATAAGCTTACGACAGAGTCTTAAATTTTATAAATACAATATTCAGGCAAGAAACCTTCTCGGACTTGTATATTACGAGATGGGCGAGGTGGTAGATGCGTTAAGCGAATGGGTTATAAGCGCAAACTATCAGCCAAAGGACAATCTGGCAAAGAAATATATCGAGCAGATACATCACAACAGAAATCAGCTCGAGACTATCAATCAGACTATTAAAAAATATAATCAGGCTTTACTTTATTGTAAACAGGACAGTAAAGACCTTGCAGTTATACAGCTTAGAAAAGTACTTTCACTAAACCCTAAGCTGGTCAAGGGGCATCAGCTTTTAGCACTGCTTTATCTGGAGGAGGGACACCTTGAAAAGGCAAAGAAATCTCTCCGCGATGCAGGAAGGATAGACACGGACAATACCACTACGCTCCGTTATCTTAAGGAAGTAAACAGACGTCTCAAGGAAAAAGGCGGAGATAAGAAAAAGAATAATGATGATTTAATTTCTTATCAGAGTGGAAATGAAACTATAATAATGCCAAAGCGTTTCAGGGAAAGCTCTATGTGGGCAAACCTGTTGTATATTATAATCGGACTTGTGGTGGGTGTAGCAGTAACTTGTTTTCTTGTTGTTCCTAATATCAAGAATCAGTCAAAGCAGGATGCAAAACAGCAGCTATTGAGTGCAAATGACACGATATCCACGAATAGTCAGACAATAAGCAGCTTAAACAATCAGATTGATACTCTGAAATCGCAGCTTGAGGAAGAACAAAATAAGAATAATGGCGTAGCAGAACAGATTGCTTCTTACGAATCTCTCCTCAATGCATATGTGACTTACACAACGGGCGATATAGTAAAGACAGGCGAGGCACTTGAGTCGATAAACACCGATGATCTGAGCGATACAGCAAAGCAGACATATGACACATTGAATGCCGCTATTGCAGATTCATATAAAGAGGCTTTATATAATCAGGCTTACTCTTCATACAGTAGCTCGGATTACGAGAGTGCAATACCGGTTTTCCAGAAACTTGTCGGATTGGATGAAAGCTACAGAGATGGATCTGCTGCATACTATCTTGCACAGTCATTCAGAAAATCGGGTGATACAGCTTCAGCTACGCAATATTATCAGTATGTTATCGATAATTATCCGGGCACTGAGAAGGCAAAGACTTCACAGAACTATATCAATCAGCAGTAATAATACCTACAAAAGACATCAGAAAATATTCTGGTGTCTTTTTTTATAATATGCGCAGCTCGCGGAAATGAATATATAGCTACGCTATCCGCTCGCGCGCGAAAGTGTGCGTCAGGCGCATACTTTATAAAAACTTCAAGGGAGGATATTATGGAACCTAAATTTATTAAGGAGGCAGAAAAGGTGATCTACTATATGCCGAAAGAAGTGGATCATCACTCTGCAAAGACTATTTCGGCAGAACTGGACAGGCTTATCGAAAGTGAAGGCGTAAGGAAGATTATATTTGACATGGGAGAAACAGAGTTTATGGACAGCTCCGGTATCGGGATCATAATAGGCCGTTCGCGTAAGCTTAAGTTTTTTAATGACAGTGGTGTGAGTGTAAGAAATATGTCGCAGAGGGTGGATCTGATACTAAGATGTGCCGGCATATACAGTATTGTAGACAGAAAGATGGAGGAAAAATAAAGAAATGAATAATAGCAAAACGAACCACATATCGGTGAGCTTTGATGCCATATCTGAGAATGAAGCGTTTGCAAGAATGACAGTGGCACTTTTTATGGCAGAGCTTAATCCAACGATAAGCCAGATAGATGATGTAAAGACAGCAGTGTCGGAGGCTGTCACTAATGCCTTAATCCATGGGTATGAGGGAGCTTGCAGTGAGAACGAAAACATATATGCACGAAATAATATACAGGAAAGTATAAAATTAAATAATGATTATATAAAAGATGAGCGGCAAAGTGGCATTCCACAGGTACATATGGCATGCAGTTATACGGACAATTGCCTGATAGTTGAGGTATCGGATGACGGAGTGGGAATAAAAGATATACCAAAAGCCATGGAACCTTTATATACATCAAAACCGCAGCTTGAAAGGTCAGGTATGGGGTTTTCTTTTATGGATGCATTTATGGACGAACTTAGTGTGACATCACAACCGGGGCAGGGAACATGCGTCAGAATGAAAAAATTGATATGAACAATACTACTGCTCATGTCCAGAAAGAGCGACTGGTCACAGAAAATATAAAGCTGATTTATTTGGTTATGAAACGCTTTAGAAACAGAGGGATTGAGAATGATGATCTGTTTCAGATAGGTGCAGTGGGACTTACCAAGGCGGCAGAGCGTTTTGATGAAAGCAAGGGATATACATTTTCCACATATGCAGTACCCATGATAATTGGTGAGATACAGAGGTTTTTGCGAGATGATGGAATGATACATATCAGTCGAAAAATACAGGATGATGCAAGAAAAATTGCAATTATCAGAGAAAAGTGGGAAAAGAGTGGAAATGGCGGGCTTTCGGTTGAAAAGCTGGAAAGGATATCTGGACTTCCAAGACAGGATATAATTATTGCCATGGATGCGGGAAAAACAGTATCTTCCATAGAAAATGAAACCGTACTTGACTTTTTAGAGAACAAAGTGAGTGTAAGTGCATCGGAAAAGTGCTCAGAGAGTGAAAATGTCATAAATCATATCGCAATGAGACAGGCTGTGGAAAACCTGGAAGAAAATGAGCGAAGGCTTATCTATCTAAGATATGTAAGGGAAAAGACACAAAAACAGGTGGCAGATGAGCTGGGGCGCAATCAGGTAGCAGTGTCGCGCATGGAGAAAAATGTCCTCGCAAAGCTACGTAAATTCATGATATAATAATTCCGTCAAGAGATAAGCAAGATGACTGCTTGCAGGCAGGAGTGCTTATCTATTTGACGGATAAACAGACACGAACAAGTAGGGTGATAGCCCGGATTGTGAGTGGATGCTACGATTTCGAGAGTTCGTAGAACGAAGAAATCGTAATTATTATATAAAACTATATAACCATTCGGAGGCAAATATGTTACTACCACTTACATATGACAACTATGTGTTCGACCTTTATGGCACACTTGTAGACATTCACACAGACGAGAGCAACATCACAATATGGAAGAAGCTGGCCATGTTTTATGGCTATTATGGTGCGCTTTATGAGGCGAAGGAGCTTAAAAACTGCTATGAAGCGCTTATAAAAAGCGAGGAGGCACAGCTTAAGGAATGCCTTGAAAATGCGACAGGAACAGCGAAAGTGTCTTATGCACATGAGGCATCACCCGAGATCGAGATAGAAAACGTCTTTAAAAAGCTGTATGAGGATAAGGGCGTGCAGGTATCAAAGGAGCTTGCCGTTTACACAGGACAGTTTTTCAGAGTGATGACAACCGACTATGTAAAGCTCTATCCTGGTACAAAAGAGATGCTTAGCGAATTAAAAGAGAATGGAAAGAAAGTGTATCTGCTTTCGAATGCACAGCGAATTTTTACAGCATATGAGATGAAGCAGCTCGATATATTTGATCTGTTTGATGATGTTTTTATATCATCTGATTATCACACAAGAAAGCCTGATGTGAGATTTTTCAATGAACTCATAAGGGCACATGACATTGATGTGAAAAAATCCCTTTTTATAGGTAATGATTCGACTACTGATATAAAAGGGGCTAAAGATTGTGGCTTTGATACGTTTTATGTCAGGTCAAATATATCGCCAGAAGGGGATATGGCAGAGAATTCAGATTATATAGTTAAAAAATTCACAAAGTGGTAAATATTATTTATCCATAAACTTTGTTAAAAATGCATAAAAAATAGGCACTATCTGACAAATTCTGATTAAACTGTTGAAAATAAAATATAAAGGTGTAAAATATATTGGGTTTCAAATAGTTTAAAATTTAACAATAGAGGTGAGAAGAATGTCTAACACATTATTAATGCTGTGTATCCCATTCGCAGGATTACTGCTGTGCATCGCGATCATGCCGCTTGTAAAACCTGAATGGTGGGAGAAGCATCAGGCACATGCAGTTATCTTATGGTCACTGCTTTTTGCCATTCCATTTGCAATTTGTTATGGTGCATCGGATGCAGTTGAGACAGTACTTGAGTGTATAATAGGAGATTATCTGACATTTATCGTACTGCTTTTTGGACTTTTCTGCGTAGCAGGAAATATCAAGTTAGAGGGAAGCCTTGTAGGTAATCCGAAAGTAAACGTAGTCATGCTTGCAGTGGGAACACTTTTTTCAAGCTGGATCGGTACAACTGGAGCAAGTATGCTTTTTGTCAGACCAATTATCCAGATGAATTCATGGAGAAAGAATAAACGTCATATTATGATATTTTTCATTTTCCTTGTATCTAATATTGGAGGCTGTCTGACACCAATAGGTGATCCGCCACTGCTTATGGGATTTTCAAGGGGAGTGTCTTTCTTTTGGAGCATCAGACTTTTACCAGTCCTGATTGTAAATATGATAATACTTCTTGTAGTATTTTATTATCTTGACAAGAAGGCATATCAGAAAGACATAGCAAAAGGACTTTTGCCGGAAATAAAAGAGGGGGAGCCTCTTATCAGAATAAAGGGAGCTCATAACTTCCTGTATATCGTAATGATAGTCATTGCTGTTATCTTAAGCGGAGTACTTCCAAAGCTTTCAGCGTTCCAGACAGCCTCAGGAGATGTTGTCGGTATCCCAATCTTTGGAGAAGTAACACTTACGGTACCTGCAATTATCGAGATTGCTATTATTTTACTTGCAGCTCTACTGTCATTTAAGACGACACCAAAAGAAGTACGTGTACAGAACCACTTTACCTGGGGAGCTATTCAGGAGGTTGCAGTTTTGTTTATTGGCATTTTTATTACAATGCAGCCTGCACTTATGGTATTAAAGAGTGCCGGAGCAAGCCTTGGAATAAGCAAACCGGCTGAGATGTTCTGGGTAACAGGAGCACTTTCAAGTTTCCTTGACAATACACCGACATATCTCGTATTCCTGACAACGGCAGGAGCTATGAGCTTTACATCAGGTGTTACGACCACACTTGGTATTGTACCCGTCAAGATGCTTATGGCTATATCTTGCGGAGCAGTATTTATGGGAGCAAATACTTATATCGGCAATGCTCCAAACTTTATGGTTAAATCGATTTCGGATGAAAACGGTATCAATATGCCATCATTCTTTGGATATATATGGTGGTCACTTAGATTCCTTATTCCTGTTTTCCTGATCGATATGCTGATATTCTTTATATAGGAGGGATGAATTATGGAATTTTATGACGAGAAGATAAAGAAGCTTGCCACTGAAATCTATGAACTTGATGTCGAAGTCTATGAGAAATTAGGTTCATCCCTTGGTAGAGTTTTTACTGGAGAAAAGGATATATGTATTGGCAATATCATGGAAGATCTCCACTCAAGACAGAACAGTTCACATATCAGAAGTGAGCTGGCGCTTATAAGTAATATGGCAAGAACCATAAAAGATCATGATGTAAGACATGGAATTATGGTCAAATATAATTCGATTATGGAAGAAATCGCAGAGCTTCCTACGGGGTTTACAGATGGAGATATCCTTGACCCGAAGATTGCTGATCTTAATACCGTAAATTTAAAGGATCGTTTTAAAACCGGCGATCACCTGATTATCTGTATCGGTCGTTCATGCGGATGTGGTGGAAATGAGATAGGTTTCGCATTGGCGGACACGCTTCGCATGAATTTTTATGACGTTTCTGTAATGAATGAGATGTTTAAGCAGCGTGAAGGTGATGAAGCAGCACAGGCTACAGCTACATTCCAGAAAAAGAAAAGAATGGGACTGAAAAGCAGAGTAAAGGCATTTAAGAGGTACCATGGTCTTGCGGCCGATGATGTGTTGTTTTTTGATACAAGCAAATTCCTTGTAGAAAAGGCAAAAGAAGAGGATTTTATCGTTATGGGACGTTTTGCAGATGCGATACTTACCAACAATCATATTCCTCATATCAGTATATTCATAACTGCTCCTATGAAAAGACGTATCCAACGTTTCGTGGAGATAAACAAAAATGTTACGCCAAATCAGGCAAAAAAATGGATTGAGTCAGAGGATAAAAGACATCTTAAAACTTACAAATTTTACACCGGAAGAAAATGGAGCAAGGCTTCAAACTATGATATCTGTGTAAACAGTGCAAGCTATGGAATAAAAGGTTCGACTGACCTTATCCTACGCATGCTTCAGCTAGATGAGCGGGTAAAGGGATTAGTAGAGTAATCGCTGACAATAATAAAAAGCTGTCATCCACATTGTGTAAGTGGATGGCAGCTTTTTTATAGGATATTCACAATCTTTTCATTATCTTTAAAAAAATTATTACCAAATTAATAAAAAAGTGTTAAAATATATTTGTGTATAGCGAAAGAGGTGTGAAATGTTCGAGATAGGAGATTACGTCGTAAATGCAACCAACGGCATTTGTAAGATAAACGAGATCGTTGAATTAGACATGTCAGGAGATAAAAAGCTCAAGTCGTATTTTCTGCTCCGTCCTATAGAGGAAGAGCACGACAGGGTA
This sequence comes from Acutalibacteraceae bacterium, assembly GCA_963586665.1. GTDB lineage: Bacteria > Bacillota > Clostridia > Lachnospirales > Lachnospiraceae > Roseburia. Next base: position 24,176 of record CAVABC010000014.1, on the reverse strand, counting down.
TATATCCCGGTGGACAATGCCGATAAGCGTATTCGTAAAGTTATATCAGCCGATGAGGCACAGTCAGTAATAGACAGGATTCCGCAGATTGAGGAGCTTGTGATAACGAGCGAAAAGGAAAGGGAGACTAAGTATAAAGAGGCAGTCAGAAGCTGTGAGCCTGATACGGTGGTCGGTCTTTTAAAATGTCTGCACAACCGCAATGAGGAGCGCAAAAAAGCTGGAAAGAAGTCCACAGCAGTAGATGAACGTTATTGGAAGATGGCTGAAAATAATCTACATGCTGAGCTTGCATTTGTCCTTGAGAAGGATAAGCTGGAAATGAAAGAAATAATTTATAAAATGCTTTAGTGGTACTGGATTTATTTCATGATATGGTATATAATGGGTCTGTAGTACTAATTCTATATTTATATTATGGCGCTAGGGAGTATTTTATTATAGAGGCAGAGTCTTTTGAAGGACTCTGTCTTCTTTTTATCATATTTAAGAAAACCTTAAATAAAAATATAATGAGTTTGCTGTTTGATTATGTTATTATATGATTGTTGCGAAAACTAAAGGTGGGAATATTAGATATGAGATATAAAATAAAACTTATAGGATTTTACAATTACACGGTGGTACTTACATACATAGGTATGCTGATAGGCTTTCTGGGTGTCATGCTGGCGATAGAACAGCAGTATGTTGGCTCACTCATCTGCCTTATGGTGGCAGGTGTGTGTGATATGTTTGATGGCACTATTGCATCTACCAAGACAGACCGTACCTGCGATGAAAAGACATTTGGCATACAGATAGATTCACTGAGCGATATCATCTGCTTTGGAATACTTCCGGCAGTATGGGTATTTAGCGTGGCACCTAAGATGACACCGGCATTTATTGCTATTTTTGTATTTATACTCTGCGGACTTATCCGTCTTGCATATTTTAATGTGGATGAAGCAAACAGACAGGCATCTACAGCAGAACGCAGACAGTATTATCTGGGACTGCCTATCACGTCATCTGCACTTACTATCCCGGCAGTATATGTGGTAGGACAGACATTTAATATCGAGGTAAGTACTATTGCTTCGTTTACACTGCTTGTGATCGGTATATGCTATGTACTTCCGTTCAAGCTCAAAAAGCCTAAGTTTATCGGAGAAATTCTCATAGTGGGCATTGGAGCGATAGAGTTTTGTATCCTTATTGCGGAGGCTCTTATTTAATGAAGAAGAAATCATTTGTGGACTGGCTTTACACTACAAAGACCGGCAGGGCAACACTTCTGGTGCTGCTTCACACAGGAGCACTTAAACTCGGTGAAAAAGCTGCCAGATCTTCGATATCAAAGCCACTCATAAAACGTTATATAAAAAATAACAATATAAACATGTCCGATTTTAAAGGACAGACCTACAACAGCTTTCAGGAGTTTTTCACCAGAAAGAAAGACTATATCGAGGTTGACAGACAGGCAGAGCACCTTATCAGTCCATGTGACGGATATTTAAGTGCTTATAAGATAAAGAGCAACAATAGTTTTTTTATCAAAAATTCATGGTACAAGGTCACAGACCTCGTCACAGACAAAAAGATTGCAAAGGAATTTGTCGGTGGTGACTGCGTGATACTTCGCCTCTGTGCGAATGATTACCATCATTACTGCTATATAGATGACGGATTTCAGGGCAAAAATCATTTTGTAAAGGGTGTGCTTCACAGTGTACAGCCTATAGCATGCAGCAGCGTGCCGGTATACAGATTAAACCGCCGCATGTGGACTATCCTTGATACGGTAAACTTCGGAAAAGTAGCACAGATAGAGATAGGCGCACTTTTAGTGGGCGGCATAGTAAATGACAATGAAAATGTCATGATGAGAAAAGGCGGTGAAATGGGACACTTTGAGCTTATAGGCTCAACAATAGTACTCCTGTTTAAGAAAGGTTACATAGACCTGCTGCCTGAGATCAAAGAATGTATAAAAGGAGATAAGGAAGTTCGTGTTATCCAGGGACAGCATATCGCAAACAGGACAGCTTTTTAACAGGATACTGCCAAAATACAGCCGCATACCGCTCCTTATCACGGTAATACTCAATTTCAGCGTGTACTGGGGAGCGCGTGCCATAGCAGGAGGCTGGGAGCATCACGATATAGAGACAGCACTTGACCGCATGATACCTGTCGTAAACTGGACGGTACTCATATACTTTGGTTGTTATATATTCTGGATCGCAGGCTATATGTACAATGCCGCATTGGATAAAAAGCACTGTTACAGATTTTTAATGGCGGACTGGCTCGGAAAGGCAGTCTGTTTTATATGTTATATAGTATATCCGACCACTAACACTAGACCGGAAATAATCGGCACGGATATATGGGCACAGCTTATGAACCTGCTTTACCAGATAGATGAGGCGGACAATCTGTTTCCGTCTATCCATTGCCTCGTAAGCTGGCTGTGCTATATCGGAGTAAGAGGAAATAAAAAAGTGCCGCTGTGGATAAGAGTGATTTTCTGCGTCTGCGCAGTCGCAGTATTCATTTCTACATTGACTACAAAGCAGCATGTGATATATGATGTAGTGGCAGGAGTCCTCCTCATCGAAGTAACATACCAGATTTCTCGGCTGTTACTTAAAAAATATGGTAAAATATAGAGATATATAATATTGTACTTCGCCCTCAATATACTTCATTTACCGGAGAGCGTATAGTGTGTTCCGAAGAAAAATTATGAACTGTCACGAGGTTCCATAAAAGTAGTAATTGAAAGAAATGATAAAATAAAAACCATCTAATTCTATGTGTTCTCGTGACTGACTTCATAATTTTACTAAGGAATATACTATATGCTAGGCCGGTATCGTAAACTATATGGGCGAAGTAGGGAAATAATAGGTAAGTAAGGGGTGTAAATATGGATGATACACAGATAGAGCTTTTGCCGGTACTGGGCGAATTCAGTTCTATTGCGTCCCAGTATGACCAGATAATGTTCTTCTATGAATCCGGCATACAGCAGATCGTTGCAAAGCTACAGATATTAAATAACGAGTTTAAAAATAATCATGAGAGAAATCCAATAGAGAATATTAAAAGCCGCGTCAAATCCATGGACAGCATAGTGGATAAGATGAAGCGGAAAGGTATTCCACTTACGATGAACTCCATGATGCGTGAGATCAAGGACATAGCCGGAGTCAGAGTCATCTGTCCGTTTATATCAGATGTATATCAGGTGGCAAATATGCTTGTAAACCAGCAGGATGTCGAGCTTGTGACGGTAAAGGACTACATAAAGAAACCAAAGGAGAACGGCTACAGAAGCCTTCATATGATACTGATGGTGGATGTGTACTTTTCGGATCACAAGGACAGAGTGCCGATCGAGATACAGTTTCGTACTATAGCAATGAATTTCTGGGCGAGCACGGAGCATCAGCTACGCTACAAGAAAGAGCGTGATTTCACTGATGAGATGCAGCTTGAGCTTAAGAAATGCGCAGACATCATGGCTGAGGCTGATGACAAGATGCAAAATCTTGCAAATGTGTCAGGCATCGTGCAGCCGATAAACTGATATATCGATATAATTAAATAAGCACAATTAATCCCCTCAGATAGGCGAGGGGATTTTTGTATGCATAAACAACTGATTACAATAAAAAACAGATATGATATACATGAAAAATTCTATCTTCTAAACAAAATCTAAAAAATCATATAAAAATTCTAACTTATCGTATCGAATTTTCCCAGTATGAGTTTTGGACAAAAAAATATACAATTCAACTATCAAAACAAGGGAGGAGAAAGTAAATGAGTAGTAAGAAAAAAGAAGGATATAAGTTGTTTTTACTTATATTACCGTTTTTGATTTTATGCTTTTTATTTTCATATTATCCACTACATGGTTGGATATATGCATTGTATGACTACAAAGCACCACTGAAATTATCACAGTGTGATTTTGTAGGACTGAAATGGTTTAAGACACTTTTCAGTAACAAGACACAGGTTTCACAGCTCATCAAGGTTATGGAAAATACATTTGCAATGAGTTTGCTCGGAATTGCAACATCGTTTTTACCGGTGCTGTTCGCTGTATTCTTAAACGAGATCAAGAGCAAGAAGTTTAAGAATGTGATACAGACTCTTTCGACACTGCCAAACTTCATAAGCTGGACTTTGGTATATTCCGTAGCATTCTGTTTATTCTCTTCTTCTGGAATGTTTAATACATTACTTCAGAATCTTGGAGTTATTTCAGAACCACTCAAGATTCTTGACAGTAGCAAGCATGTATGGCTTCAGATGATCCTTTGGAGTACATGGAAAGGTCTTGGATGGGGAGCAATCATGTATCTGGCAGCTATCGCGGGTATCGATCAGGAAATGTATGACGCAGCTAAGGTTGATGGAGCAGGCAGGATGCAGATCATCAAAAATATCACGATCCCATCAATTATGCCAACATATTTTGTAATGCTGATGCTCTCAGTAGCCAACTTCCTTAACAATGGAATGGATCAGTATTTCGTATTCCAGAACTCATTCAATAAGGACAGTATTCAGGTACTTGACCTTTACGTTTACAACATAGGTATGACAGGACGAAGTCTTTCACTGGCTACCGCGATCGGTATCTTAAAGAGTGTGGTCAGTCTGACACTGCTTGTGATAGTAAACAATGTATCAAAGAAGACCCGTGGAGAAAGTATTATTTAAGGAGACGTGAACTATGAAAATAAAACAATCTAAAGGTGACAGGGCTTTTATAATATTTCTATATATCTTATTTGCATTGTTTGCCCTCATATGTGCTTATCCATTCTACTATCTGATCATCAACTCAATCAGTGCGAATGACTTAAGTGCTGCAGGAAAGGTAAATTTCATACCTCACTCAATCCAGTTCCAGAACTACATTGACGTGTTGAAATTAAGCGGACTTGGAACAGCAATGTTCGTATCAGTCGCAAGAACGGTACTTGGAACAATCTGTACAGTAATGGCATCAGCCTTCCTCGGATTTATGTTTACACAGGAGAACATGTGGCACAGAAAACTCTGGTACAGATTTATGGTCATCACAATGTATTTCAACGCAGGACTGATCCCAATGTATATGACAATGAGATCATTACATCTGACAAATACATTCTGGGTATATATCATTCCGGCAATAGTACAGCCGTTTAACGTAATTATGGTGAAGACATACGTAGAGTCAATACCGGCTTCCCTTCAGGAAGCAGCACAGATCGATGGAGCCGGGGTACTTACGATCTTCTGGAAGGTAATACTTCCTACAAGTAAACCGATCCTTGCTACGATAGCTATATGGGCAGCAGTAGGACAGTGGAACTCATTCCAGGATACACTTATTTACATAACAGATCAGAAACTTTATTCATTACAGTATCTGCTTTATACATATTTGAATCAGGCAAGCTCACTTGCCACGCTGGTAAAGAACTCTGGAAGCGTCTCAGCCGTTGCAAACCTTGCAACACAGCAGACACCAACATCGATCCGAATGACTATATCAGTCATCGTAGTACTTCCTATATTGTTCATTTACCCGATTTTCCAAAAATACTTTGTAAAAGGTATCATGATCGGCTCAGTAAAGGGCTAATAACAATTGCTTCTTTTTAAATTATTATATAAAATAAGATTAGGAGGACATGTAATGAAAAGGAGAAGAACAAAACAGGCAGCAGCGCTCGCACTTTCAGCAGCAATGCTTGCATCAACACTTGCCGGATGTGGCAGCAAATCATCAGACGGTACAGAAAGCTCAAATGCAAAGTACCCAAAGACACTTACTGTAGATGTATTTGACAGTCAGGCAAATTTCCAGGGAATACAGACAGGATGGTTTGCAAAGATTGTAAAAGACAAGTTTAATATTGAACTTAATATTATCGCACCTAACGTAGCTGGTGGCGGAGATACATTGTATCAGACACGTTCTGCAAATGGTAATCTGGGTGATATTATCATCACAAATCTTGATAGCAGTCGTTTGAGTGATATGGTTACGGCAGGTCTTATTCTGGATATGTCTGATTATATAGATGATTGCGAATATCTGACAAAATATAAGTCAGCAATCGAGGATGCCAGTGAATTGGCAAATGAAGATGGACTTTGGGCTGTACCTAGTGAGATTTCAAATCAGCCGGCAACAGAGCCTTGTGAAGCAAGTGAGCCTACAAATGCTCCATCACTTCGCTGGGATCTTTACGAAGAGGCAGGATATCCTGAGATGGACACTCTTGAGGACTTGATTCCGGTACTTTCACAGATGCAGGAAATCGCAAGAAAAGATGACAGCAGTGCTTATGCATTCTCACTTTTCAAAGATTGGGATGGCGACGTTATGCAGAATGCCAGCGGTTTGTGTGCTCTTTACGGATATGAGCCAATGGGATTTGCAATGATGAAGGATGATGGTTCTGATATTCAGAGCGTAATTGACGATGATGGAATTTACGTAAGAGCACTCAAATTCCTGTTTGAGGCCAATCAGCAGGGACTTATTGATCCAGAGTCTACCACACAGGATTTTGATACAGTGCAGACAAAATACCAGAATGGACAGGTATTATATTCAATCTGGCCATGGCTTGGTTCTGGTAAGTATAACACAACAGAGAATACAGCAGAAGGTAAAGGATTTGCTTCAGCTTTGATCAAAGATATGCAGTGTCTTTCATATGGTTCTATGCCACAGGGTAAGATGTCACTCGGTATCATGGTAGGAAGCCAGACAGAGGATCCACAGAGAATGGTTGATTTTGTTGACTGGTTATATTCTCCAGAGGGAATCATGGCATCAGCTGCACAGACAGGTGGAACATGTGGACCAGAGGGACTTACATGGACAAATGACAATGGAACACCAAAGCTCACTGATTTCGGTGTAAAGGCATTCGTAGATATGGATTCTGATTTATCAGTACCAGATGAGTGGGGCGGTGGAACATGGAAAGATGGTGTTTCAGCACTCAACTATAAAGCAGTAGGTGTTGTAGATGTCGATGAGAGTACGGGAATATGCTACAACTATCAGAAGTGGGATGATTATCTTACAAGAGTGGCTACACCTTTATCAGAGGATTGGTCATCGGCTAATGATGGTGCTGCAACAGCAATTGAAAGATTTGAAAACACAAATAATCTGCTTGTTCTTCCAGGAACAAATTATGCTACACCAGAGTATACAACAGATATCAGCACAATAAAAGAACAGTGCAAACAGACAATTGTACAGTACTCATGGCAAATGGTATTTGCAAGTAATGAGAAAGAGTTTAACAGTCTCTTAAAGACCATGCAGGATACAGTAAAAGGACTTGGATATGATCAGGTATTCGCAGTAGATAAATCTAACTGTGAAGACAGAGGAGATCTTATTAAAACTGCTCTTGCAGAGTAATTAATACAAAAAGCTTCCAACAATAAAGTTGGAAGCTTTTTGTGTTTACTTGTGCTTTCTATATTCCGCAGGACTTAGGTTCATACGTTTCTTGAACTTCTGGTGAAAATAATCCACACTCGTGTATCCTACATTTGCTGCAATTTCATATATCTTCATATTTGTATTATCTAGCAGCTCGATGGAATGGCTTATTCTTACCTGATCGAGATAAGAATTAAAATTCTGTCCCATTTTCTGTGAGAACAGCTTGCCTAGATATGAGCTGTTGTAGCCGAACAGCGGAGCTATGCTGTCAAGCTTCAGTGGTGAGGCATAGTTGTGGTCTATGTAGTTTACAATATCATCAAATACACTGTCATTTGAACTACTGCCAATAGCTCTCATTATCATGGCAAACTGTTCTTTAAAATATAGTATTATTTCAAAGAGATAGTATTTATTCTCGATAAGTTCTATGATAGCCACATTGTGTATAAATGGGATATTAGCGTTGGCATAATTTTGCATTATATCGTGTTTGATTTCGAGAAATATATCAGCAAGAAAATATTTGATCTTTGATATTTCTTTGCCACAATCATACAGAAATGCCGTAAGCTCGTCGAGTGTTTCGTTTATGCGTCTTTGGTTGTTGCTTTTTATGTATGCCAACAGAGTCTGACTATAGTAAGAGGTTATTGCCTCATTAAGCTCAGTTGTGGACATATTCTGGGAAGGCAGTTCCTTGTATGACATTACGTGCTGTCCTTCACTACAGAAAAAACGCCTTTTTATAAGTTTTTCACATATGGAATAAGATGTATGTATCTGGGAAAGGCTGGATATTGTTGGCCCATATGTGAGAAAAATAGTATCAAGAGGAGAGCCTTTTTGAGTGCCGGATCTGTAGTGGGAAAGACAGGCATTAAAACGCTCAAGAGCAAAATTTCCTTTCAATAGTATGATATCATGATTGTCGATAACTGTATGGTCAAAAGAGTTATTATCGTGATTAGTCACGCGAAGCATATCACTGAAGCTGTAAGACCTAAAATATGGCATATAGCTTTCGTATATGACAACCTGATATATTGGTGCGCTAAGACCAAGCTCAAGATAATCAATTGAAGGATTGAATTCACTTGAGGTAAGCAAATCATAGAGGACAGTCGTCTTTGCTTTTTTCATATACTGATTTCTCGAAGTTTCACGTGACATATTATTTGTAATTTTTTCTTTGACAGTGATGACTGCTTTTTCTAATTCTTCCTCGTCAATTGGCTTCGTAAGATAAAAAGAAGCACCAAATTGCAAGGCTGTTTGTGCATATTTAAAATCAGAATACCCGGAGATGATGATAAATTCACCAGTAAAACCGTCTTTTCTTGCGGTTTCCATGAGGTCTGTTCCAAGCATCCCAGCCATGCGGATATCAAGCAGTACGAGACCTGGATGATAGCGGTTTATCATTTCGAGTGCCTCGTTTCCACTGCCAGCTTCACCGCATATGCAGTATCCAAGGCTGTTCCAATCCAGTATATACTTGAGTCCGTCGCGGACTATTTTTTCGTCATCTACTATCAGCAAATTGATAAGTTCGTGTTCCATATTTCCTCCTTGTTATATACTTTTAGGAATCTTCAGAGTGACACAGGTGCCTTCACCGGAATGACTCTCGATATGCATATAATAGCTATCACCGTAGAGAAGCCGGATCCGCTGTGAAATATTGTACAAGCCGATGCTCTGCCTGTCTGAAGCATCATGATGCTCTACATTGTATATAAGTTTTTCGAGTGTAAGCTCGTCCATGCCGTTTCCATTATCACGCATTTTAATGATAAGATCATTGTTCTGTCCCTGAATACTAATAGTAATAAGACCTTTTTCATCGAGATTCTCAAGACCGTGAATTATGCCATTTTCAACGATAGGCTGTAGTAGCAGCGGTAGTATGCGGCATTCATCCGTATCAAGGGCATCGTCTATTTCAATAGAATAATTCACTCTGTCACCAAAACGTATCTGCTGGATAGACAGATATGTTTTGATATATTCAAGTTCTTTTGTAAGTGTTGTAAAGCTTGTTCCTGTATTCTCAAGTACATAGTGCATGGATCTGCCTAGAAGTTTTACAGATGTTGCCACATCGCGGTTTCCTGAGGCCAGTGCCTGCATACGTATTGTTTCAAGTGTGTTGTACAGAAAATGAGGATTGATCTGGCTTGCGAGAAGCTCAAATTCCATCTGCTGCTGTTTGTTTTCAAGCTCCTGTTCGTTTATTTTAGCCTGATAATATTGGGCCTCTTTCTTGCATACATCATCAACGGTTGCCCTTAAATCGGCAAATGTATCGGTAAGCTCATCATCACCTTTTATGGTATCGGTAATGTTGTAATCACCCATTCTGGCTTTGTGCATCGCATTTTTCAAGTGCTTTATCCTGTTACTAAAGTAATTAGAAAAGTATACTATTATTGCACTTGGCACAATTAACTCAATAAAAATAACTATAAGAAATATAGAAAATATACGGTTTATGTTTGTATAGGCATCTTCATCAAGTACTTGTATGAAAAAAAGATCATCAGTCTTATAAGGCTGAAATGTTACGTAATCTGACATATATATATGCCCGTCTTTTTTTAATGCACCTGAATATTTGTAGAAGCTTCCGTCAAAATCATCTGGAAAGATCATATCATTGCCAATTTCACTGTGTGCAGATGAATAAATGACAGGGGCGTTGTCTATGGATATGTTGATATTGTAGCCGGACTGTTCTATACGGTTCCTTAGGTAATTGTTGTCGAGCTGAATGATGATATAAGCGTTAAGACCTTCGGCTGGAACAGCTATCTTGCGGATAAGGGCTATCTCTTTGTATTCAGTGTCTATGATTGTGTAGTTGCTGAGCTGAGTCCATTTGCTCCAGTTTGTTTTTATTTTGTTATACCAGTCCATGTCATCGAAAGATGATGTATATGATATATGGGAGGTGTCCGTTATTGCAGAATTGTTAGTATATATGTGCATATACGATATTGCCGCAGTATTGCTGGCGTATGAATTGACTGTCTCTTCAAGTATATAAAGTTTTTTTTGCAGATCATCTGATATTTGCTCAGCAGCAAAAAGCTGACGGCAGTTGTCATTGTCAATAAGGGTGTCAGCTATATTGTAAATGGTAGTAGTTATATCAAACATGACAGAATTGACACGGATGCCCTCGGATTTAGCAAGGGAGCAATACTGTTCTGTCATTAGTTTTCTCGTATATGTAGCAGAAAAAATGCCAAGAAACAGTACAGGTATAATGCAGCTTATAGCAAAAATGCGCAGTATCTGTTTTCTGACATTCGAGTGATGTGTATTGATTGAAGTTTTTCCTATCTTCATAATAAAAGTCCTTTACCATATGAATCATTGTAATAAGAAATATGGCACAAATATATAATAATTATAGTATAGAATATCTAAAAATGCCAGTATGAAAAAATGTATTTTACATATATACTGGCTATGTAATAAGAAATAAGGGGTATTATTGCTCCTTTAATCATAGCATGAAATCATAGAAAAGAGAGGGTTATAAGAATGAAATTTGGAAATGGATGCTGGATGATGAAGAAAGACTGTGCATGTTTTTCACCGGCAGAGGTTTATTTCTGTGATATTAAAGAGGACAAGGTAGTTAGTTGCACTCCTACTCATAAGATTAATCATAGAGGAGATACATTAGGTGGTATAAATCTGACAATCGAGATTACAACGCCAATGCCTGAGGTAATAAGAGTAAAAGCATATCATTACAAAGGCACCGTAAACGATGCTCCGGCATATGATCTTAATGTGCCTACAGCAAAGATAGATGCTGTAAGTGAAAATGGAATACTTACTATAAAAAGTGGAAACGCAAAGCTTGTCATCAATGAGGAAAACTGGCAGATGACATATTATAACGGGGACAAAAAGCTTTGCGGCAGCGGCTGGAGAGACCTGGCTTATTTAAAAACGCAGTGGCATGATGTAGGTTATGTAAGCAGCTATGATAACGATGCATACATGAGACAGCAACTCTCACTCGGAGTGGGAGAGCTGGTATATGGTCTTGGAGAGAGATTTACTCCATTTGTAAAAAACGGCCAGTCTGTTGATATATGGAATGAGGATGGAGGTACATCCACAGACCAGTCATATAAGAATATCCCATTTTATGTAACAAACAAGGGTTATGGTGTATTCGTAAACAGCTCGGACAAGGTATCTTTTGAGGTGGCTTCAGAGTCTGTTACAAAGGTAGAGTTTTCAGTACCGGGCGAGAGCATTGACTATTTCTTTATCAACGGACCGCAGATGAAGGATGTATTAAAACGTTATACAGATATCACAGGAAAGCCTGCACTTCCACCTGAGTGGACATTCGGACTCTGGCTTTCTACAAGTTTTACAACAAACTATGATGAGAAAACAGTAATGAGCTTTATCGACGGAATGCATGACAGAGGCATCCCACTCAAGGTATTCCATTTTGACTGTTTCTGGATGAAAGATTTCCACTGGTCAGATTTCATCTGGGATGAGAGAGTATTCCCAGATCCAAAGGGCATGCTTTCGAGAATAAAAGAAAAAGACTTAAAGGTCTGTGTATGGATCAATCCATATATTGCGCAGGAATCAGCACTTTTCGATGAGGGAATGGAGCAAGGATATTTCCTCAAGAGACCTGACGGATCAGTATGGCAGTGGGATATGTGGCAGCCGGGCATGGCTATCGTTGATTTCACAAATCCTGATGCAAAGAAATGGTTTAAAGATAAGCTTGCAGCACTCGTAGACATGGGTGTGGACTGCTTCAAGACAGATTTTGGTGAGAGAATACCTACGGACTGTGTATACTTCAACGGCAAAAATCCACAGAAGATGCACAACTACTATACATATATGTACAATCAGGCAGTATTTGAAGTATTGCAGGAGAAAAAAGGACAGGATGAGGCAGTACTTTTTGCACGTTCGGCAACAGTAGGTGGACAGAAATTCCCGGTACACTGGGGCGGAGATTGCTGGTCAGATTTCGAGTCAATGGAGGAGAGCTTACGTGGAGGACTTTCATTACAGCTTTCTGGATTTGGTTTCTGGAGCCACGATATAGGTGGATTTGAGAATACATCAACAGCGGATGTATACAAGAGATGGTGCGCATTTGGACTCTTCTCAAGTCACAGCCGTCTGCACGGAAGTACATCATACAGAGTGCCATGGGCATATGATGATGAGGCAGTAGAAGTGCTTGCAAAATTCGTAAAATTAAAGGCTTCACTTATGCCATATATCTGGGGAACAGCAATAAATGCACACCAGAATGGTATCCCTACAATGAGAGCCATGGTGCTCGAGTACACAGACGATAAGATGTGTAATTACCTCGACAAACAGTATATGTTCGGTGACAGCCTGCTCGTTGCTCCGATCTTTAATGAGGATGGAATAGGAGAGTATTATCTGCCACAGGAGAACGGTCTCTGGACTGATTTCTTCACAGGCGAAAAGCTTGAGGGTGGAAAATGGTACAGCAGAAAATTCGGCTATGATGAGATACCTCTATTCGTAAAACCGGGTGCTGTGATCCCATTCGGAGCTATAAATGACAGACCTGATTATGACTACGCAGATGGCACAACCTACAGAGTATATGAGCCGACAGGCACATCATCTGTAAACGTGTACGATAAAGACCAGAATGTAGTTGTAACACTTACAGTCACAGTAAATGAGGATGGAAGTATTGCGATCGTTATGGATGCAAAGGATAGCAGTAAGGGATTTTCAGTTGAACTTTACGGAGTGGATGCAAAGTCAGCAGATGGTGCAAAGCTTGAGCAGTGCGATGGATTTGTACGCCTGAGTGAATGTGCAGACATCATTGTTATACGCTAAATTCATAACAAATTATATAGGGATTTATTTAATTTGGAAGTTAATGATATAGCTATTTATGTGATTAATTAATGGATGGAACATAGGATATCCAATTTTCATTCCTACATATAATCCAAAAAGTAAGGGGAGGGCTCGCATATTATATCAACGAGTGAGCTTTTACGAAGCTGCTTAGTGCATGTTGGGATTGCATCAAAACCAGCAGTGCACAGGCACGGATGCCGGGGCAAGGCGTTCCGCGCCATGGAAGGCGCGTAAAAGCCGGCTGCGTCATAAGCCATAACCCAACAATGCAATCCTCTACAGGCACTTAGCAGCGGAGTACCTGCGAACGAATGATATAATATGCGAGTCCTCCCCGTATTACTTAAACAAAGAAACAAGGAGAACCAAAACATGGAAATGGAAAACAAGATAACTGCCCTCACCGGCGAATTGACGCTGGACGAGAAAATAGGTCTCATACATGGCTGCGCTCTTTTCCATACTGCTGCAGCAGAGGAAAAAGGGCTCCCTCCCCTTGTCATGTCAGACGGACCTATGGGCGTGAGGGCAGATTTTTTTGATGACAAGTGGATGCCGGTGGGTACACCGGCAGATGCTGTGTCTTACTGCCCAAGTAACACGGCAGTAGCATATACGTGGAACAGAAATCTTGCTAAAAGTGCTGGAAGAGTACTTGGAAGTGAGGCGAGAGGACGCGGAAAAGACGTGATCCTCGGACCGGGAATAAATATAAAAAGAAGCCCGCTCTGCGGCAGAAATTTCGAGTATTTCAGTGAAGATCCATATCTGATCGAAGAACTTGCAGTTCCTATGATAGAGGGAGTGCAGGAGTCAGATGTGGCAGCATGTGTAAAGCACTATGCACTTAACAGTCAGGAAACAGAAAGACTCTGGGTAAATGTCGAGATAGACGAGAGAGCACTCAGAGAGATATATCTGCTGGGATTTGAGGCTGCGGTAAAAAAAGCAGGAGTGTATTCAATAATGGGCTCATACAACCTGTTCCGCGGAAAACATGCGTGCGAGAATAAGATATTGCTCGATCAGATATTAAGGGAAGAGTGGGGCTTTGACGGCACAGTCATCTCCGACTGGGGAGCTGTCCACCATACAAAGGAAGCCGCTGAAAGCTCACTGGATATAGAGATGTCAGTTACATATGATTTTGATGATTATGTTATGGCAGATCCTCTAAAAAAAGCTGTCATTGAAGGCAGAATAGATGAGAAATTCATCGACGAAAAGGTAAAAAACATCATCCGAATGATGGTGCGCACAAATATGATCACGCTTGAAGAGCAGGATGGTCATGTAAAGGGCGTAAAGAATAAAAACAGAAAACGCGGTGCATACGATACAGCCGCTCACAGACAGGCAACACTCGATGTGGCAAGAGAGTCTATCGTCCTTTTAAAGAACGAGGACAATGTACTGCCGCTCGATGAGAATGAAATGGACAGAGTACTCGTGATCGGTGCAAATGCTGTCACAGCGCACGCACCGGGTGGTGGAAGTGCCGAGATCAAGGCACTTTATGAAGTGACACCTCTTCTTGGAATCGCAAAATTCCTTGGTGGAAACAGTAAAGTGGACTATGTGCCGGGATATTATGTGCCAGAGAACAAAGATGAGGACGTAAACTGGCAGGAAAACAGTTTAAATGATGGTGCATCTGCTGTCGGAACTAAGGATGAAAAAGAAGCGGATATATCTAAGAAGCTTCGTGATGAGGCTGTGGAAAAGGCGAAACAGTACGATCATGTTATATTCGTCGGTGGCTTAAACCATGACTATGATGTGGAAGGCTTAGATCGTGCCGATCTGGAGCTTCCATATGAGCAGAAAGAGCTTATCAATGCACTTCTTGAAGTAAAGCCTGATATGGTGATCACCATAGTTGCTGGAAGTCCTGTCGCAATGGATGAATGGGCTAAAAAAGCAAAGGCGATCCTTCTTACCGGATATTGTGGTATGGAAGGCGGAACTGCACTCGCAGAGGTGCTTTTCGGACATGTAAATCCATCAGGAAAGCTCGCAGAGAGCTTCCCTTGCAAAGAGGGAGGATACCTTGGCGATGCCAACACTCCAAAGGAGCAGTTCCCGGGCAGACCTCTGACAAAAGAGGAGAATGCTGTTATGGATGCACATCTGACACAGGAGTATTCTGAAGGTGTGTTTGTCGGCTACAGATATTATGAGAAGAACAAAAAGCCTGTGCTTTTCCCATTTGGATACGGTCTGTCTTATACCACATTTGGGTATTCGGATGTATCGGTAAACAAGATCGGTGAGACTGCCGAGGTAACTCTTACTGTAAAAAATACCGGACTTATGGCTGGAAAAGAGACAGTACAGGTCTATGTCGGTGCTTCAAAAGTGGCAGACGAAGATCCGGTAAAGGAGCTTAAAGGCTTTGAAAAAGTCTCTCTTGATGCAGGCGAGAGCAAGATGATCACTATAAAGCTTGATGATCGTGCATTTATACACTATGATGAAGGCATACGCGACTGGAAGTGCTATAGCAACAGCTTTAAGGTGTATGTGGGGGCTTCATCTGAGGATATCAGAGCTGTTGTGGAAGTATAACCTAAAAGTTTATATTTATTTAATAAAATTGTTAGCACTCGCCATTGACGAGTGCTAATTTACGTGCTATAACATAATCGTAAACAGAAATGTAAACAATATTTTTGAAGGGAGTGAGACTATGAACATTCAAAAATTTACACAGAAATCGATAGAAGCAGTCAATGACTGCGAAAAACTTGCTTACGATTATGGCAATCAGGAGATCGAGCAGGAGCATTTGCTTGTGGCATTGCTTACTCAGGAAGATGGTCTGATTCCAAAGCTGATAGATAAGATGGAAATAAATGTGGAGCATTTTACAGAGAATGCAAAACGACATCTGGCAGCCAGAACAAAGGTCAGTGGCAGCAGCGCACAGATCTATGTCGGCAATGACCTGAACAAGGTACTTATCCATGCCGAGGATGAAGCAAAGGCAATGGGAGATGAGTATGTATCAGTCGAGCATCTTTTCCTCTGCCTCCTCAAATATCCTAACAAGGCTATGAAGGAGCTGATAAAGGAGTACGGTCTCACAAGAGACAGATTTCTCACAGCACTTTCCACTGTAAGAGGAAACCAGAAAGTAACCTCTGACAATCCGGAGGCAACTTACGATACACTTGAGAAATACGGCTACGATATGGTAGAGCGTGCAAGACAGCAGAAGCTTGATCCTGTCATCGGCCGTGATGATGAGATACGAAACGTTGTACGTATTCTTTCCCGTAAGACAAAGAACAACCCTGTTCTTATCGGTGAGCCGGGTGTAGGTAAAACCGCAGTAGTAGAGGGATTGGCACAGCGTATAGTAAAAGGCGATGTACCGGAAGGCTTAAAGGACAAAAAGCTTTTTGCACTTGATATGGGTTCTCTTGTAGCCGGTGCAAAGTACAGAGGTGAGTTTGAGGAAAGACTTAAGGCAGTCCTTGATGAGGTAAAAGCCTCAGAGGGACAGATAATCCTCTTCATAGATGAGCTTCACACAATAGTAGGTGCAGGAAAGACAGACGGAGCAATGGATGCGGGACAGCTTCTTAAGCCAATGCTGGCAAGAGGTGAGCTGCACTGCGTAGGTGCTACAACACTTGACGAGTACCGTGAGTACATTGAAAAGGATGCCGCACTTGAGAGACGTTTCCAGCCTGTTATGGTAGATGAGCCGACCGTAGAGGATACCATATCCATTCTTCGTGGACTTAAGGACAGATATGAAGTATTCCACGGTGTAAAGATCACAGATTCAGCACTTGTGACGGCTGCAGTGCTTTCAAACAGATATATCACAGACAGATTTCTGCCGGATAAGGCGATCGACCTCGTTGATGAGGCATGTGCCATGATAAAGACAGAGCTTGATTCAATGCCGGCAGAGCTTGACGAGCAGAATCGAAAGATCATGCAGCTGGAAATTGAGGAAACTGCTCTAAAAAAAGAGACAGACCATCTGAGTCAGGACAGACTGGCTGCACTCCAGAAAGAGCTTGCAGAGCTGCGCGACGAGTTTAACACGAAAAAAGCCCAGTGGCAGAACGAAAAAGGTGCAGTTGACAAGGTCAGCAAGCTACGTGAGAGTATCGAATCCACAAAGAATGAGATAAAGACAGCACAGCAGAATTATGACCTTGAGAAGGCCGCAGAGCTGCAGTACGGTGTACTTCCGAATTTACAGAAAGAATTGGAAGCGCAGGAACAGCTTTTAAAGGACAGAGATCTTTCACTTGTCCGTGAAAATGTAAGCGATGAGGAGATCGCAAAGATCATATCACGCTGGACAGGAATACCTGTTGCAAAGCTTACGGAGAGTGAGCGTAATAAGACACTTCACCTTGATGAGGAGCTGCACAAGAGAGTAATAGGACAGGATGACGGAGTCACAAAAGTGACAGAAGCCATCATCCGTTCAAAGGCAGGAATAAAAGATCCTACAAAGCCGATCGGATCTTTTATGTTCCTCGGACCTACAGGTGTAGGTAAGACAGAGCTGGCAAAGGCACTTGCAGCAAGTCTTTTTGATGATGAGAACAATATGGTCAGACTCGATATGAGTGAGTACATGGAGAAATATTCAGTGTCACGTCTTATTGGAGCACCTCCGGGATATGTAGGATATGACGAGGGTGGACAGCTTACCGAGGCGGTAAGGCGTAAACCTTACTCAGTAGTCCTCTTTGATGAAGTAGAGAAAGCCCATCCTGATGTATTCAATGTACTGCTTCAGGTGCTTGATGATGGACGTATCACAGATTCACAGGGACGTACTGTGGACTTCAAAAATACTATAATCATCATGACAAGCAACCTCGGCTCACAGGAGCTTCTTGAGGGCATAGAGGCAGATGGCAGCATCAGCGCAGAGTGTGAGAACCGTGTCATGAATGAGCTTAAAGGCCATTTCAGACCGGAGTTCTTGAACAGACTTGATGAGATCATCATGTTCAAGCCTCTTACAAAGGACAACATCGGACATATCATAAATCTCCTTATGGAAGACCTCAACAAGCGTCTTGTAGAAAAGGAGATAAAGGTCGAGCTGACAGGCTCAGCAAAGCAGTTTATCATAGACAATGGTTACGATCCGATATACGGTGCAAGACCACTGAAACGATATCTGCAGAAGCATGTAGAGACACTTGCCGCAAAGCTTATCCTTGCAGACGGTGTAAGAGCCGGAGATACCATTCTCATAGATGTAAAGGATGGAAAACTGGATGCATCGGCAGTGAAGGTTTCGTAAGAAAACATTCTAACTGTGAAGGTGCTGAACAGGTAAGAACAGTTGGGAGGATAAAGAGAATAAAAGCATCTATGAAGATGGGCGCAGGAATTGATCCTGCGCCTGTTTTATGTATTTGATGCGTAATTTTTTAAATTGCAAAAAGTATATAGATTGTATATTATTTATTATAGATATTCGCTGTATCGTCTGTAATAAATAGAAAAGAGTGTAGTATATGAAGAAAATAGGAATATGTGATGATGAAGAACTATATCGCAGAAAAGTGGCTGATTGCGTAAGGAGTATTGCTTTAAGACATGGTATGGGGATTCAGATTATTCAGTATGAATCGGGAGGTCAAGTACAAGATGGTGAAAAACCTGACATACTTATATTAGATATAGAGATGAAACATATGGATGGGCTGAAGGTACGCGACATGCTGGAACAGACAACGATGTTTTGATCATTTTTTGTACCAGTCATGACGAAATAATGAGTGAAGCATATGGAAAGAATGTCGTGGGATTTATCAGAAAACCTATAAACGAGGCAGAACTTGAAAAAAAATTGTTACATGCGATAAATCTTATAGATAAAGAGGTAAAATGGATTATTCTTAATGTTTTGGATGGATTGGCTAAAATAAAAATTTCAGATATAGTTTATGGCAGTGCACAAGGAAAATATACAAAAGTGTATACATTAAGTGGAAGCGAGTATTTCATCACTGATAAGGGAATATCACAGCTATATGAAATGTTAAAGGATAAGGGATTTACAAGAATAAGCAGAAGCCTTTTAGTAAATATGGAAAATGTTAGTACGATCGGAGATAAAATAACAATGGCAAACGGATTGCAGCTTAAGTATAGTAGACGAAGGAAAACACAGATACAAAAAGAGTATTTAGATTACATGTGTAAAATTGTAAAGGGATAAAAGAACTGATGATTTTGGAATTAGTATTATTTGAATGGTTCATATGCAGGCTGGGAGTTATTGATAAAAAAATAAAAAAATATATAGTCTTTGCATTAATATTGCTGGTACAACTAACTGAAATTGGTAGTATTTTATTTAATCCGGCACAAAGTATTTGGTTTACAGTGCCTGCTCTTCCGATTGCCATAATCTTTACAATGATGTTATTTAAAGAAACCACAGCACGCAAATTTGCAGTGTTTCTCTTTGCATATGGATATGTTGATATAATAGAATATCCTGTAAAGATTATAATGGTGAATAAAACACTCGAAATATACATAATTACTATAATTATAATCTGTATAATTGGCAAAGTAATAAATCAATTCAGTAAAGTGGCTGATATGATAGCTTGCATTGATCCAATATATTTTGTGGCTTCATCTGCAATAGAAATTATTAATATGGGAATAATCATAATGACAGACGATATAATAATCTATGGTCAGAACAGACTAGAAATGATGATAAATATATTGAGAATTACTTCGTTTGTAATACTTGGTATATTTGGCATTGTATTTATGTTTTTAGGAGCATATAAAAAACAGCTTGAACTGGATAATAAAATAAAACAGAATTATCTGATTATTCAAAAAGATCATTATACCCAATTGTATTCTCATATGCGTGAGATACGTAAGATAAAACATGATATGAATGCGCATATAAATATTTTGTATAATCAGTTAGAAACAGGAAAATACGATGAGGCAGTAAAGTATATACATGATGTTGAAATACATTATGACATAGGTAAAAAACTGGAATCATATTATGATAATGGAATAATAGACGCGATTATTTATTACTTTATTCAGAAGGATAGTTCGATTAAATTTGTTTGCAAGGGGAATTTTAATGGAAAAAATGAAATCTCGAATATATCAATTTGTACCATTTTATCAAATTGTTTATCAAATGCAGTTGAGGCTTGTAATCGCCTCCAACAAAAAAACAGGGAAGTTAGCATAAATATTTCAGATGTGAAAAATTATATGCTGATAATAGTAGAAAATCCGATAGAATGGGAAGTTGATGTATCAAAACTCGGTAGATATACTTCAAAAGACGATAAACGATCACATGGATATGGAGTAAGTAATATAGTGGATGAAGTCAGGCTATGCGGAGGAAATTGTAGCTTCAGCGTAGACGAAGGAATTTTTTGCGTGAAGATTGCTTTGAAAAAATAAATACCGTTCGTTACGAAAACAGTACCATTCGTTCCTGAAATATTGAAGTAATCTAGGAATATGTGGTACTGTTTTTGTGTAACTCTAAGAGAGGAGATAGAGAATGGACAGTATATCAATGGGAAGTGATTGGTGGACTATACTAAAAAGATTATTGGGAGCATAGTAATAAAATCTGTTTGGATAAGGGAATAAAGAATGCGATACACTTTCATAAAACAACATGATGCAACAGACTGTGCAGCAGCTTGCATGGGCATGGTCTGTCTGCATTATAAAAAAGAGACAACAATAACAAAATTACGTGACATGATGGGAACAGACCTGAAAGGAACAAACCTTATAGGTTTGTCCAAGTGTGCAGAAGAACTTGGATTTAACTGTCAGGCTGTAAAAGTAGATAAAGAGGGTTTTGTAAGCAGATATACATTACCGGCTATAGCAAATATCGTGACAAAAGAAGGCTTATCGCATTTTGTGGTAATATTCAGGATTACAAAAAAGTATGTGATAATTGGTGATCCGGCTAAGGATCTAGAGCGACTGACTATAGACGAGTTCTATAAGAAATTTACCGGAGCAATGCTCCTGCTGAAACCAAATAGTGAGTTTGAGCGTGAAAAGATAAAGGGAACGAAGTTATTTGACAGATATATAAAGTTGCTGCTTCCACAGAAGAAGCTGTTTATATATGCTCTTATAGCATCACTTCTGGTTACACTTCTGGGAATTTTATCCTCACTTTTTAACAATATAATATATGATGAAATACTTCCGTATCAGCAAAAAGATGTATTAAAGATGATGCTTGCGGTATTTCTTGGAATATCACTGACATCTACATTTGTAAGTTTTGTGAGACAGTGGATACTCATGCATCTGTCCATAAAAATTGATATACCACTTATGCTTGGATATTTTGAACATATATACAAATTACCGATGAAATTTTTTGCGAGCCGTAAGACCGGTGATATTACAACCAGATTTTCGGATGCATTTACCATAAAAGACATATTTACCAGTATAGCATTATCACTGATCATGGACATATCAATGGCTTTGATAACCGGAGTAATACTTATTCAGATGAACCCAAAGCTTTTTGCAGTGATCATAATGATGACACTCATAAGTATTGTGCTCGTGTTTATATTTAAACAGCCATATAAGAAGATAAACGAAGAGCAGATGCAGCAGTCATCCATACTCAACTCGGAAATAATAGAAGGACTTCGTGCAGTTGAGACAATAAAGGGAAAGGCCAATGAGGATATAGAGCTTGAAAGCATAGAGCGGGAATACATAAAATCTCTTAGGATAAGTTATAAAGAGGGTATGCTTTCAAACGTGCAGTCAACAATATCGAGTGTTATATCGGGAGTTGGTAATCTGGTGCTTCTGTATGTAGGAATAATGCAGGTCATAAATAACAACATGACGCTTGGAAGTTTCATGGCATTTAACACACTTGCAGGATACTTTATGGATCCTATAGGCAATCTGGTAAGCCTTCAGTTATCCATTCAGGAAGCAAATATTTCAATGAAGAGACTTTCTGAAATCATGGATTATGAGAGGGAACAGAAAAGCGAGAGACAGTATCAGGAGATATCAAGCATTGATGGAGATATTAAGCTTGATCATGTCACTTTCAGATACGGAAACAGAAAACCTGCTTTGGATGATGTGAGCTTTATTATAGGAAAAGGACAGAAAGTGGCACTTGTAGGGGCAAGCGGAAGTGGAAAATCTACAATAGCCAAGCTCCTGCTTAAATATTATGAGCCGGAGGCGGGGGATATAACTATAGATGGTATGGATATATCAGAATATAAGAATGACGATATACGTCATGCAATATCATATGTGCCACAGAATATAGAGCTTTTTTCAAAAAGTATTTATGACAATATAAGAGTTACGAGACAGAGTGCAACGCTTGATGAGGTAAAAGAGGCTGCCAAAGCTGCTGATGCCCATGAATTCATAAAGAGACTGCCAATGCAGTATTATACATATCTTGAGGAAGCCGGAAATGGTCTGAGTGGAGGTGAGAAACAACGAATTGCACTTGCAAGAGCATTTCTAAAGGAAAACCAGTTTTATATCATGGATGAATCCACAAGTAATCTGGATTTTGCAACGGAAAATATAATCTTCGATATGATATACAATAAATTCAGAAAAAAGACCATGCTCATCATTGCGCACAGGCTTGCAACAGTAAAAAACTGTGACAAGATAATAGTCATGGATAAAGGAAAAATTGTAGAGCAGGGAACACATCAGCAGTTGCTGGAGAAGAAAGGACAGTATTACAGATTGTGGGAAATGCAGCAGGGAAATTTTGTTATCAAAGAAGATTCAGATAAGGATGAACGTCTTGCTGAGAATTTTGAGGATGATGAAGATGGTGTAATGAGCTACACCTAGAAGATCAATGTTGTATGTAATAGCTTTACATAGAGTCAGGACTGGTTGCAAACAGGCATGACAAAAATAAAACAAATGAAATGGAGGTACGCATATATGGATATGTGTTACGATGGAGCACTGGTGCTCCCTAGCAATTATGCAGTTATGAATGAAGAGGAGATGACTTATACAGAAGGAGGGGGAAGCGTTAGTACAAATACCATTGCGTGGGCAATAGACATTGGTTGTGCATTATGTGGTATATATGCGAGTGCATGCGGTGAATTATTAGGACGTGGAGTAATTGCATTAATAAAGAGAACATGGAAATCTGTAAGTGGTAAAGCTGCATCTATTTTAGGAACATCAGTATGTTCTGCAATAGGTATTGGAATTGGAAAACTTAATAAAGTTGCTGGAATGGTTATTTCGTGTTTGAGCTTTGGTGGAATTATTGGATTATGTTTAGATGCTGTTGATGGAAAACTGGATTCTAAATTTAGATATTAAATAGCTGTATATTTTGTGATATCTCTTTTATAGAGATATCACAAAAAAGGAGAACTATGAGAAAGTATATTTTGCATTTTACTATTTGGCTGATAGGATTATTTTGCTATGGAATATTATACAATTTTGCGGATCAAAATGAGTTACGTAGTATGAGTATACTATTAGTTGGATGCCTATTATTCTATTCCATTTATTATATTTCTTTTTTTAATAAGGTAAAAAAAGTTGAATATAACGTAAATAAATCTGGAGTACTGGGGGGCAGAGGTGTTGGACTATTAATCAATATGTTTGTATTGGAGTATATATTGGAATTATATGATAATTTACTTATATCCCATATTTTAGTTATTAGCTCAGTTATAATTTTGGCTATTTATAGAAAGTATATAAA
>CAVABC010000013.1:0-48423 GCA_963586665.1 Acutalibacteraceae bacterium | reverse complement strand
AGCAGGAGTATGTGGTTTACACATAAACCTTCCAGCGCAGATGAACACATAGGTCATTATCTGATTTCTACATAATACAACCTGTCATCGAAAATCCCACTGGCAAGTTGGCAACATGACAAGTTGGCAAGTTCATTATACATAGTTTGGCACATTGGAGCAATAATAAGCGGCATCTGGGCTAGAAAATGGGGAAAATCTGGGGTGGTGCGGTACATAAGACCTCTAAATAAGCAGTCATAAGCAATTATCACAGTGTATGTAGTAGCATTTCAGATATATTGTAGTCGTTTATGGCTGCTCTTTTTACATATCCAATTACAGCATACCACTATATATGGTGCAATATGAGATATGAATATACCAGATATAGTGTGTAAACATTGTTTTTGAGGTAGTTCACATCGGTCTCCCAGGGAGTCCCCGGGATAGTACATTTTACTGGGAAAAATGCTCGGGGAGTGTTTAAGAGACCGAAGGGGGGAGGTAGAGGTGAGAGATGTATTGCAAGGTTCTTCGGTATCCTGAGGAGTGGGCAACATCCGGGACTAACAAGGTGTATGCGAACTTAATGAGACTATAAAAAACATTTATAACAAGCTCTTAAATATATGTATTAGCATATTCCCGACAAAGATGGTATGATATTGTCAGTTCAAAGGAACAGACAAAACAAACAACATTAACATATCAGATTAAAAGGAGAGTATTAAAATGAGCAAGAAACATTACGCAGACAGAAATTTAAAATTTGAGACATTACAGTTACATGTAGGACAGGAGACACCTGATCCGGTTACAGATGCAAGAGCAGTTCCAATCTACCTTACATCATCATATGTGTTCCATAACAGTGAGCACGCAGCAGACAGATTTGGTCTTAGAGATGCCGGAAATATCTACGGCAGACTTACAAACCCTACAGAGGATGTATTCGAGAGAAGAATCGCAGCACTCGAGGGTGGAGTTGCAGCACTTGCAGTTGGTTCAGGTGCAGCAGCACTTACATATGCATTCCAGGCAGTAGCACATGCAGGAGATCACATCGTAGCAGCTAAAAATATCTACGGTGGTACCTACAATCTCTTAGCACACACACTTCCTGATTACGGAATCGAAGCTACATTCGTAGATCCATTCGATTATGACGGAATCAAGGCTGCTATCAAAGAGAATACAAAAGCAATCGAGATCGAGACACTCGGAAATCCAAACTCAGAGGTTGTTGACATCGAGAAGATCGCAAACATCGCACATGAGGCAGGAATTCCACTCATCGTGGACAATACATTCGCAACACCATACCTTGTTCGTCCGATCGAGTACGGTGCAGATATCGTAGTTCACTCAGCAACAAAGTTCATCGGTGGACACGGAACAACGATCGGTGGTGTTATCATCGACAGCGGTAAATTCGACTGGACACAGAATGACAAATGGCCATGGCTTGTAGAGCCAAACGTATCATACCACGGAGTAAGCTTCGCAAAAGACTGCGCACCGGCAGCATTTGCTACATATATCAGAGCAATCCTCCTTCGTGATACAGGAGCTACGATCTCACCGGTACATTCATTCATCTTCCTTCAGGGACTTGAGACACTTTCACTCCGTGTAGAGCGTCATGTAGAGAATGCCCTCAAGGTAGTACAGTACTTAAAGGATCAGCCTCTTGTAGAGAAGGTAAACCATCCTTCTATTTCAGAGGACAAAGAGCAGCAGGAGCTTTACAAGAAATACTTCCCTAACGGTGGTGGATCAATCTTCACTTTCGAGATCAAGGGCGGTGCAAAAGAAGCACAGAAATTCATCGACAACCTCGAGCTTTTCTCACTTCTTGCAAACGTAGCAGATGTTAAATCACTTGCTATACATCCGGCATCAACTACTCATTCAGAGTGCAACGAGGCAGAGCTTTTAGACCAGGGCATCAAGCCAAACACTATCCGTCTTTCAATCGGAACAGAGAATGTAGACGATATCATCGAGGATCTCGATGAGGCATTTAAAGCACTCGCAGAGTAATAAAAAGATATACAGATAAAATACTCCTTAAACCAAATAAATGATCATTATAGACAGCGAGAATAATTCTCGATAAGAGGGCTGACGGAGGGATAAAACCCACTGTCAGCCCTTTGTCCGTGCGGATTGGATTTTTTTGCGAACATCTTGACAACCTTTTAACAATTATTGATATTCGGTGAAAATGAGTATATTATAGTTAGTGGCTTGAAACAACTAAAATAAATTTATAATACATAAAGGAGATATAATCATGTTTGGATTTGGACAGTTAATCGACATCTTAAAAAAGGACCCAAAGAAGATAGTATTTACAGAGGGTGAGGATCCACGTATCCTTGAGGCTGCTTCACGTTTACTTGCAAGCAACTTCTTGCATCCGATTCTTGTTGGTGATCCTGATAAAATCAACGCAAGTGCAGAGGAGTGCGGTTTCAACATCCGCGGAGCACAGATCATCGATCCTAAGAACTTTGACCGTATGGATGAGATGGTAGAGCTTTTCTGCGAGCTTCGTAAGAGCAAAGGTGTTACACCTGAGCAGGCAAGAGGAATTCTTTCATCAGCTAACTATTTCGGAACAATGCTTGTAAAGATGGGTATCGCTGATTCTCTTCTCGGAGGAGCTACATACTCAACAGCAGATACAGTTCGTCCGGCATTACAGCTTATCAAGACAAAGCCGGGCAACACAATCGTATCTTCATGCTTCATTCTTGTTCGTCCATCAGCTACAGGTGAGAACGAAGTACTTGCAATGAGCGACTGTGCTATCAACATTCATCCTACAGAGGACGAGCTTGTTGAGATCGCAGGAGAGTCAGCAGAGTGTGCAAGAATTTTCGGTATCGATCCAAAGGTTGCATTCCTCAGCTACTCAACACTCGGATCAGGAAAGGGCGAGGATGTTGACAAGATGAGAAATGCAGCTCACAAGGCAATGGAGAAATATCCAAACCTTCCAATCGAGGGAGAGCTTCAGTTTGACGCAGCAGTTGCACCACGTGTAGCACGTACAAAGTGTCCACAGTCTGAGGTTGCAGGACATGCCAACACATTCATCTTCCCTGACATCAACGCAGGAAATATCGGATACAAGATCGCACAGAGACTTGGAAACTTCGAAGCTTACGGACCGATCTTACTTGGACTTAACGCTCCTATCAATGATCTTTCACGTGGATGTAATGCATCTGAGGTTTACTCAATGGCTATCATTACAGCAGCTCTTGCATAATCCGGTAAATCATATATAGACAATATACCGTGTAAACGTATATAATAGGATCGTCCCGCATTGTCGGGGCGATTTTTTTAGATATTATATTGGATGACTTGCAATTATAATGTATAATATAATTAAAGTGTAAAAATGTAATCCGATTATTTATCTTATAATATAATATCGGCTTAAAATATAATAAAGAAAGAGGTACTACATGAGAGTAGGAATGGGATATGATGTCCATAAATTAGTAGCTGACAGACCTCTGATACTCGGAGGCGTGACTGTACCACATACACATGGTCTGCTCGGTCATTCGGATGCGGATGTGTTAGTGCATGCGATCATGGATGCACTGCTTGGAGCGGCGGCACTTGGTGATATAGGAAAACATTTTCCGGATACAGATCCTGCGTACAAGGGCATCTCGAGCATGAAGCTTTTGGAGCATGTCAGGGATCTGATCGCTGAAAAGGGCTATATAGTTGAGAATATCGACGCTACTGTTATAGCACAGAAACCAAAGCTTCGTCCGTATATAGAGCAGATGGAGAAAAATGTTGCGGATACGCTCGGCATATCGACAGATCAGGTAAATATAAAGGCAACAACAGAGGAATGGCTTGGTTTTACCGGCAGGGAAGAGGGAATTGCTTCCCAGGCGGTCTGTTCACTCAGCGGGCTTTATGAGGCAAGCATGGCTGTCGGTGGCGGCTGTAATGGCTGCGTAGGTTGTCCAAAGCAGCAGTAACGATATTTTTATATAAGGAGATACAGGAGAAATGGAGAACAATTTCAGATTTTATAATACACTTACAAGACAGGTTGATACGGTCATCCCAAGAGTTGACGGCAAGATCGGTATGTATACATGCGGACCTACAGTTTATCATTTTGCACACATTGGAAACATCCGCTCATACATCATGGAGGATGTGCTAGAGAAGGCACTTCGCTATGTGGGCTACGATGTAAAACGTGTCATGAATATCACTGACGTAGGACATCTCTCAAGTGACGGAGATACCGGAGAGGACAAGATGCTCAAAGGCGCAAAGCGTGAGCACAAGACAGTCATAGAGATCGCAAAAGAGTATACGGATGCCTTTTTCAAGGATTTTACTGCTGTGCACAACAGAATGCCGGATGTGGTAGAGCCTGCTACAAACTGCATTCCTGAGTTTATTCATATGGTAGAGGTGCTTATCGAGAAAGGCTACGCATATTTCGCAGGAGGCAATGTATATTTTGATACATCAAAGCTTGATGATTATTTCGTATTCTCATCTGCTGTTGAAAAAGAGCAGCTTCAGGTCGGAGTACGTGATGATGTCGAGGAGGATGTAAATAAAAAGAACAAAAATGATTTCGTACTGTGGTTTACACAGTCCAAGTTTGAGGATCAGGCACTTAAATGGGAGAGTCCATGGGGCGTAGGATACCCGGGCTGGCATATTGAGTGCTCATGCATCAGCATGAAACACTTCGGAGAATACGTGGATATACACTGTGGCGGAGTGGACAATATCTTCCCGCATCACACAAACGAGATCGCACAATCAGAGAGCTATCTCGGACATGACTGGTGCAAATACTGGTTCCATGTCAATCATTTAAATGACAGAGCAGGAAAGATGAGCAAGTCAAAGGGAGCTATCCTTACAGTCTCAGTACTTGAGGAAAAAGGCTACAATCCGCTTGCCTACAGATTTTTCTGCTTACAGTCACATTACCGCAAGCCGCTTGAGTTCTCTTTTGATGCACTTGACAATGCAGTTGCCGCATACAACAAGCTTGCAAAGCGTGTGGCAGAGCTTAAGGATGAAGGAACGGTTGACGAGGCTATTTTTGCTGATTTCAAGCAGAAGTTTACAGAGGCCATTTCAAATGACCTTAATACATCAATGGCCATCACTATCGTTTACGATATGTTAAAGGCTGACATCTCAGACAAGACAAAGCTTGCACTTGTAGAGGACTTTGATAAGGTGCTTGATCTTGGACTTTTAGAGTCGGGAAAAGCATTGCTTGAGGGTGCTTCATCAGTGGACAGTGATCTTGAGTCATTTATCAATGAAAAGATCGCAGAGCGTGCAGCAGCAAAGAAAGCAAAGGATTTTGCAACAGCTGATGCCATAAGGGATGAACTTCTGGCAAAGGGCGTAGCTATAAAGGATACCCGTGAAGGTGTTAAATGGGAGCTGGTATAGGATGAAGATAGATTCATATATCAAGGAACAATTTGGAATAAAAGATGTTGACATAAGGACGTATTCGCCACTGACGCTGGCATA
The DNA here is from genome assembly GCA_963586665.1 of Acutalibacteraceae bacterium. GTDB lineage: Bacteria > Bacillota > Clostridia > Lachnospirales > Lachnospiraceae > Roseburia. Next base: position 42,879 of record CAVABC010000013.1, on the reverse strand, counting down.
CATAGGGGATGGCATATTTGATATAGTCATCCGCTCTGTAGTTGTCGGAAAGGGCAATACAAAGGCAAGTCAGCTTCACAAGCACACGAGCAGCATCGTAAAGGCACACACGCAGGCGATCATGATAGAGGCATTAGAACCGCATCTTACAGAGGAGGAGGCTGGCATATACCGCAGAGGGCGCAATGCCAAGTCGCCTACCATGGCAAAAAATGCGACTATGGCTGATTACCGCAAGGCTACAGGCCTTGAAGCTCTTATGGGCTATCTCTATCTAAAGGACGATTTCGAGCGTGTTGTGGAGCTTACAAAGCTGGGTGTGGAATTACTTGGTATAGAAATATAGACTGAAAAAACAGCACCAAAAGTTGAATAATTTAGAAAAAGGAATAACAATGAATAGTAATAACACAGAGGAAAAGAAGAATTTCCACGAGAACTATATAGAGGGCAGAAATGCCGTGCTTGAGGCTTTCCGTTCGGGAAAGACCATCGACAAGATATATGTGCTTGACGGCTGTCAGGACGGACCGGTAAAGTCTATCACAAGAGAGGCCAGAAAGCATGACGCGATCATCAATTATGTGAACAAAGAGCGTCTTGATCAGATGTCAGACACAGGCAAACACCAGGGCGTTATCGCTGTTTCGGCAGCATATGAGTATGCAGAGGTTGAAGATATCCTCGCAAATGCCGATAAAAAAGGTGAGCCTCCTTTTATCATCATATTGGATGGCATTGAGGACCCACACAATTTAGGTGCGATCATCCGTACTGCAAATCAGGCAGGAGCACACGGTATCATAATACCTAAAAGACGCGCGGTAGGACTTACCCCTACAGTGGCAAAGACTTCGGCAGGAGCGATAAACTACACACCGGTTGCAAAGGTTACCAATATCTCAAATACGATCAAAGAGCTAAAGGACAAGGGCATGTGGTTCGTATGTGCCGATATGGGCGGCACGACTATGTATGATCTCAATCTCACAGGTCCGATCGGACTTGTCATCGGCAATGAGGGAGACGGAGTCAGCAAGCTTGTAAAGGAAAATTGTGATATGGTCGCATCAATCCCTATGGCAGGAGATATCGACTCTTTGAATGCTTCTGTAGCAACAGGAGTGCTGGCATATGAGATCGTCAGACAGAGAATTATGAAAAAGTAAAACGAAAATGTTGTTAGATAAGGAAAAGGCAGAGTGGAAGATTACAGCGGATTTTCTGATGAGCAGCTTATAGCAAGACTGCACAGTGATGAAAATGATAAAAATGAGATCATGGACTATATACTGGAAAAATATAAGCCTCTCGTCAGGAAAAAGACCAATGCACTGTATCTGATAGGTGGGGAGAATGATGATCTGATACAGGAGGGCATGATAGGGCTTTTCAAGGCAGTGCGGGATTACCGAGGTGACAGGGATTCATCATTTTTCAACTTTGCACAGCTTTGCATAAGCAGACAGCTCTGCTCGGCTCTTGAGGCATCAAACCGCAAGAAACACATTCCACTCAATACATATGTTTCCTTCTCGCAGGAGCGAAGTGGTGAGTGTCTGGAGGATTTTGTGCCGGATGCTATAAGCAGTCCCGAGCAGCTTCTTATCGAGCAGGAAAAGTTTAAGGAATTTCAGGAACAGTTGTGGAGTAAACTGAGTAATATGGAAAAGAAGGTGTTGGAATTGTATTTGGATTGCAATAATTACACAACGATTGCCAGGATACTTGACAAACCTGACAAATCTATAGATAACGCGCTACAGCGTATCAGACAAAAGCTAAAAAGAAAGTAGGTGAAGCTTAGTATGGAGTTTTCAAGAGTTGGTGAACACACTGTAAAGTGTGTTATTTCTGAGGAAGAGATATACGATCTGGGATATACTATTGATGAGATCATGAGTAACGGTGAGCGCACCCAGGAGTTTATGAACCAGATATTTGATATGGCTGAACAGGAGTTCGGCACGAAATTCGATATGGGTATAAAAACTGTAAGGGCTGACTTTTTGGCAGACCATACGCTTTCCCTGACGTTTTCAGAGCATCCTGCCACTGAGGGGATGATGGAACATCTGAAGGATATAGTAAACGGATTGATGAATTCCATGCCGCCTGAGGTGCTTGAAAAGGCAAAGGGCGCAGCAGGACAGAAAAAATCTGATGAGGCGCAGAGTGCGGTATCGGTTGTACTTCTTATATTTGAAAAATTTGAAGTTGCAGTCAGATTTGCAAAGCTTCTGAATGGATTTCCGGTTCCACCGTCACAGCTATACAAGTATGAGGGTGAGTATTTTATGGGAATGGATCTGTCTGGCTATGCAGAGCGTGATCTTGAGCGCATGTCAGTGCTTGCGGATGAATACGCAGATGATATAATCGCGGGAGCCGACAAGAGAGCATTTCTCATGGAACATTCGCAGACTATATTGGAAAGCGATGCGATAGAGAGTCTTGCAAGACTGTAGATTTCCTCTGTGTAGTGCATATGCAGCTATAAAAATACACGAAAAAAAGAGATCTGTCACTGTGGCAGATCTCTTTTTGTATGTAGGATAGTCGATAGTCTGTATTATCCAAGTACTTTGCGGATTGACTCGATTACACGGTCAGCCTGGAATGGCTTAACGATGAAATCTTTTGCACCTGACTGGATAGCGTCGATAACCATTGACTGCTGTCCCATAGCAGAGCACATTACGCATGTAGCGTTTGGATCTGCTGCTTTGATCTCCTTGAGTGCCTGAATTCCGTCTTTGTTTGGCATTGTGATGTCTAAAGTTACAAGATCCGGTTTTAATTCGTTGTATTTGGCAACGGCCTCGTTTCCATCTGCAGCTTCTCCAGCAATCTCAAATCCTCCCTTTGTGAGGATGTCCTTTAACATCATTCTCATAAATGCTGCATCATCTACAATTAAAATTCTAGCCATGTTTCTTAAACCTCCTGTTTTATAATCTGTTTAACTATACTTATTGGATACAACTGTAAAAGATCGCTGTCTATCAGATCTCCGACAGTCAATCTGAATGTGACTTTGACAATATCTGTTCCATTGCATAACTCTTCGGGAATATCAAAATTTTTAATCTCCTTTGAATTGATCAGAGGAAAACCTATGTCAGTAGGCGCATCCAGTAAAGATGACATAGATGTGGCTATTGTACCACACATCTGATTCATTGCCTCAGATATAGCGGAAAGTGCTATGTCATCTGGAGTAGTGCTTGAAATGTTTACTCCGTCACCACCCATCATAAGATTTGCAATAACTAATGCATCATGTAATCTTATAATAAGAAGGTTGGTTCCGTCAAGCCCTTTTGTGTATGGAACTTTAACTAAAATGCGATCTTCGTTGTTCAAAGACTCTTCCTTTGCCAAAACCTCTACAGTGGGGGTAGTGATATTGGTAGGTTTTCCGAGTATCAGACTGAGCGTTGTCGCTGCATTGCCTATACAGATATTCGCGATTTCACCGATAATATCGGCATTTTCCTGTGAAATATTATTCATTTTTCTCCTCCATGTGTAATGGTACCTATTTCCTAACATCCATTATAACAAAGTTTTGACAAATATCAAAGGAAATGTTTAAAAATTTTTAAAATATGGTAAAATAATTTTAAAAGGAGAATATGAGATGGGTGAAACAGAATATACAGAAGCATTAAAAATGGGTAAAAAGGAATACCGATCAAGGGTATCAAAGGGACAGTTCCCATATCTTCCGGTACTGGATGATATACTCTCACAAGCGGATATACAGACTGAACAGAATATGGGACTTGTTCAGGTTCCACTGGATTTTGTGGTGGGAACAAGTACGATGGGTAGGACTTATTCGTTTGCTGCCAATTTTATGCCTATACTGGATGAGGGTACCGAGTTTGCGGTGAAATGGTCAAATCTTTCAGATGCACAGATGAATGAGGGCATCAGGGACCCAATAAAGGCATTTGAGTACATGAACAGATACTATGTGCTCGAGGGCAATAAGCGTGTGAGTGTTCTTAAGTATTTTAATGCAGTGTCAATTCCTGCAATCGTTACAAGAAAGATACCAAAGCTTTCGGATGATTATGATGTAAAGCTTTATTACGAGTACATGAAGTTTAATGAGAAAACAGGGCTTTGCTCAGTAGAGTTTACAAAGCTTGGGAACGCAGAGAAACTGCTGACGCTTGTTGGAAAAAAAGAAAGATGGGATGAAGATACCAAAGAAAAATTTGCAAAAGTATTGTTTGATTTTTCAAAGGTATACAATTTCAGAGGCGGAGACAGGCTTTCTATAAAACTTGGAGATGCAATAACAGTATTTATGGAAGTATTTGGCATGGATGCCATGCTTGAGATGTCTGAGAGCGATTACAACAAGAATATACTTAGCGTATGGAAAGAGTTCGCGGCAGAGGCGGAGTCGCAGAAGGTCAATCTGGTGCTTGATCCGGCTGAGGTACAGACCAGAAAGAGCCTGCTTAATTATCTGATACCGCAGACACCGAAGAAGCTTAAAGTTGTATTTTTGTATCCGAGAGAGCCAAAGACATCTGCATGGCTGTATGCACATGAGCTTGGAAGAAATTACCTTGAGGATACATTTTCAGATAAGCTTGAGACAGAGTATGTCACAAATGTAGACGAGAACAACGTTGAGGAAGTATTAAGTGATGTGATCGCAAACGAAGCAGACATAGTATTCTGCGTGGGACCGCAGATGATGCCTAACAGCTTAAAGGTTGCGGTGGCTCATCCTGAGGTTTTCGTGTTAAACTGTTCACTGAATGCACCTCATCCGTACATAAGGACATATTACGGACGAATGTATGAGGCGAAATTCCTTGCGGGAATGATAGCAGGAGCAGTTACGGACAATGACAGAATCGCATATATTGCAGATTATCCTATATATGGCATGATCGCAAATATCAATGCATTCGCACTTGGTGTGGCAAGCGTCAATCCGCGTGCAAAGGTGTATCTAGCATGGTCAAGGACAAAGGACTATGACAGAGCCAAATTCCTTGCAGATAATGAACTGCATTATGTATCGGATCAGGACATCATCACTCCTAATGACGCATCAAGATACTTTGGATTGTACAAGATACAGGACGGACAGGCACTAAACCTTGCCATGCCTATATGGAACTGGGGTATATTCTATGAGAAACTTATCCAGAGTGTTCTCGCAGGCTCCTACAAGACAGAGGGCGAGGAAGAGGCGAAGGCATTAAATTACTGGTGGGGCATGTCATCGGGAGTTATAGACCTTATCTGTTCGAAGCATGTGCCGTATGGCGTAAAACGTCTTGCGGATCACTTAAAGAGTGATATAACACATGGCGAGATCGTACCGTTCTATGGAAAGATATATGATCAGAGCGGAGTGCTGCGCAACAAGGGAGAGCAGGAGATGAAGCCTCGTGACATAATGAATATGGACTGGCTTGTGGATAATATCATTGGAAATATCCCTCTGATGAGTGAATTTATTGACAATGCCAAGACAGTAGTTGAATTGAAGGGTGTAGAGGAAAATAAACTATAATGAAGATATTATTCTTGGCTGATGAGGAATCAAAGGCTTACTGGGAGTATTTTAAAAAAGAGGATTTCAAGGGCATAGACGTTATCGTCTCGTGCGGAGACTTAAATCCGAGTTATCTGTCGTTTCTTACGACTATGGTCGGTGTGCCGTTGCTGTATGTGCATGGCAATCACGATGACAAATATAAGGACAGACCACCGGAAGGATGTATAAGTATTGAGGACAAGGTATATGTATATGAGGGTGTCAGATTTGTCGGACTTGGCGGATCAAACAGATACAAGCCAGGCACGAATCAGTACACGGAGCGGCAGATGGCAAGTCGTGTTAGAAAACTCAGGTGGAAAATCAGACGTAGGAAAGGTTTTGATATACTCGTTACACATTCCCCTGCAAAAGGATTAAACGATGGTGAGGACAGATGTCACACGGGCTTTGATGTATTCAATAAGCTGATACATGATTACAAGCCGAAGTACTTTGTCCACGGTCATGTACATATGAGCTACGGACGTCAGTTCAAGCGTCTTGATCAGGTCGGAGATACCACCGTGATTAATGCATATGAAAAATATATTGTGGAAATATAAGCAGAGTCTTAATACAGAGTTTGGAGAATGTTTCCTAAATTAAGAAATTCTTTATTACATATCTATAATTCGGACACAATTAGATGGTATTATAATATCATCAAAAGGAGCTGTTGTATTTCAACAAAATGTGTTGGGGTACACTCAGTTCCGACTAAAAATTATTCATATGCACAGAGATATGTCGCATATGCTTTATAGCATACATATAGAGAAACAACCACCTGATGGATAATGTTCCAAAAGGTGGTTGTTTTTATGTAAAAAAATAAAGCTGATGACGGGAATTGAACCCGTGACCCCTTCCTTACCAAGGAAGTGCTCTACCTCTGAGCCACATCAGCGTTTATCAACTTGATAATTTTACTATATGAAAATATATTTGTCAACCAAAAGATTGTAAACTATGAATTATAATATGTAAGCACCTTTTTTACATAATTCTGTGTCTCCTTAAACGGAGGAATACCGCCATATTTGGCTACGTTTCCTGAACCGGCATTGTATGCGGCAAGGGCAAGAGACTTGTCTCCGTTATACTGTGCAAGCTTTTCACTTATATATTTTGCGCCGCCCATTATATTCTGATATGGATCGTATGCGTTTGTAACGCCTAAAGAAGCAGCGGTAGCGGGCATGAGCTGCATGATACCCATAGCACCGGAACTGCTTGTGCAGGTGGCTGAAAAATCAGACTCACACTTGGCAATGGCTTTAAGGAACTTGACATCGACACCGTATTTATTTGCAGCTTCGTTAAAAATAGCATCAAGCTCAGCAGAACATGAAAGTCCTGAAGCTTCTGTTTTATAGGAACTTCCTGTAGCAGAAGAAGCAGTGGTTCCTGTTGAAGAAGCGGTATTTCCTGTAGAAGCAGAGCCAGAGACGCCATATGAAGTGTTTGAGGTGTCAGCAGAGCTTATATTTAAGTTCATATGTATGCCGTTCTGGTCAAAAAAAAGCTGTACGGCAGTGGCATCAATAGCACCGCTGTTACTTTCTGTGATAAGCTTATCGATGGCAAGTGCTGCCGTAGCTTTCTTTGCGCTGTCTAAAACATCGTCAAAATCCGCTGTGGCGGTGCTGCTGCTTTGTGCCTGCGCATTTGAAGCTGCTGTCGTGGCAACACTATTTATGCTGTTTGTAGTATTTGTATTGTCGATATATTGAAGTACTTTTATATTCATATTTCCTCGTCTGATAAATCTTTTATACTTAAATTTCTAAGGTTATGCCCATTTGAGAAAAATTATAACACAAAAAATCTTGAAAATACAGTCATTTTGTTGTAGCATAAGTTTTAGTGTAACACTTTACTATGTAAAAGTTAGGAGAAAGACATGAAAAAGACACCATTTGTGACAAAAGAACAGGTTGAGGAGATCGTTAAGAAATTCCCTACACCATTTCATTTATATGATGAGGCGGGCATCAGAGCAAACGCACAGGCAGTAAAAGAGGCATTTGCCTGGAATCCGGGCTTCAGAGAGTATTTTGCCGTAAAGGCAACACCAAATCCATATCTGCTCAAGATCTTACAGGAGTATGATATGGGCTGTGACTGTTCATCCTACACAGAGCTTATGCTCTCAAAATCATGTGGATTTGACGGAAAGCATATTATGTTTTCGTCAAACGATACACCGGCTGAGGAGTTTGCTTATGCAGATAAGCTTGGAGCTATAATCAATCTCGATGATTTCACACATATTGATTTCCTGGAGGAGACTATAGGACATATTCCTGAGACAATCAGCTGCCGTTACAATCCGGGCGGAGTTTTCACACTCTCAAACGGAATCATGGACAACCCGGGAGACTCAAAATACGGTATGACAAAGGATCAGCTTTTTGAAGCATTCAAGATCCTTAAATCAAAGGGAGCAAAATACTTCGGTATCCATGCATTCCTTGCCAGCAATACAGTAACAAATGAGTATTATCCACAGCTTGCAAAACAGCTTTTCGAGCTTGTGGTAGAGCTTAAGAATGAGACAGGCTGCAATATCAAATTCGTAAACCTCTCAGGTGGAGTAGGCGTGGCATACAAGCCTGACCAGACACCAAATGATATCAGAGTGATCGGTGAGGGAGTACACAAGGTATATGATGAGGTGCTCGTACCGGCAGGAATGGGTGATGTAGCCATCTATACAGAGATGGGAAGATTTATGATGGCACCATACGGCTGCCTTGTTACAAAAGCTATCCATGAGAAACACATCTACAAAGAGTACATCGGAGTGGATGCGTGTGCGGCAAACCTTATGAGACCTGCTATTTACGGTGCATATCATCATATCACAGTGCTCGGCAAGGAGGATGCACCATGTGACCACACATATGATGTGGTGGGATCACTTTGTGAAAACTGTGACAAATTCGCAGTGGACAGACAGCTTCCGAAGATCGATATGGGTGATTATCTAGTTATCCATGATACAGGAGCTCACGGTTTCTCAATGGGATACAACTATAACGGAAGACTACGTTCAGCAGAACTTTTATTACAGATTGATGGAACAGCAAAAATGATAAGAAGAGCAGAGACCTCGGCAGACTACTTTGCTACCTTTGACTGCTTTGATGATATCAAGATCACAGAGTAGATAGTGAGTATATAAAGCTCATATCATAATATAATACAAAAAATAAAACGGATATATGCGGTATGTATTGAAGGATCATACAGCATATGTCCGTTTTTGCTATCTTACTTTACAAAGCACATAGCCAAATTTGATCCACTGACTCATATCGTTTATATCGTCACTGTCCACATAAAAGGTTTCTCCGTAGTTGTTTATCGGTAAAAGTGCGCAGGGATTGGTCTGCTGGAATTTTCTGATGTAGGCACATTTTGTGCTGGTGTTTATAAAGATACCTGTATCGCCATCGCGGATGGGATTGCGGCTTATAAGGAGAACATCTCCCTTATTGTATACAGGATGAAGATGATTACTGGTGATGCGTATACCCATGTGAAGGGAATTGCCAAAAGCTCTGCGGTATTCGGAGACTTCTAATTTCTCTACATTGCAGGAGTCGAGTATCATGCCGTCAAGCATGTTTCCCGTTGGAATGAGAACTGAAATGTAATCACCGGAGGGGTTACTGTCAGACTCCTTTAAATTCTGCGAGTGCATGGAAAATGCAATCTCGGCATCAAGCATTGCGCTCATATAGTTTATCTGATAAGGGGATAAAGCTTTGAATTTCTTTACAAGGGTTATGATATCATCATCAAATCCGGCAATCTCACAGGCAAAGCGTCCTGTAAGCCTGTAGATGAGATAAGCTGTGTATATATCAATGCGGGAAGTTTCTCCGTTTACGATTCTTTTGTAACTCGAAAGCGACATATCTAGTTCTTTGGCAAACTGGGATTGCGTCATCCCAAGCCGTATTCTTTCACGCTCGATATTTGTAGAAATATTTGTTGCAATGTCAATTCGGTCCATTTGTGAACTATTCTCCTTACATTTTCATGTCTAAAAACCTCATTTTGGTCACGTAATGAAACAGGCAATAGCCTATAATAATACGTGTCAAAACACAAATTAAATATATAAGAAACGCCAATTACTGTCAAATGGAAATGTTTGTTATGATAAGGAGGAGGTGCTTTAAAATCTAAAAAATGTAAGTCTTTCGGGACTTACACTTTTTTATTTTAGTGAAGGTGAGCATATAATTCAGAATTTTTTATTATGATTTTATAAAGATTAATGCCAGAGGCATTGATAAGCTGTGCAGTAATTGGTATTATTAATAATAAAGTAATTATTTGGAAAAATAGTTATAATAATACAAAAGAACAGGTGGGGTTATATGTCACTTAATTTTAGGCAATGGCGCGAAATGGCGATCACGGAGTATCCCATTGTCAGTGAAAAATACAACAAAAAAGTATATGAAAATATAGTAAAGGATCCGCAAAGTGGTGAGTATGAGCTGGTTCAGCTTACTTTACATGGTGTTTTAGATAAATGTGAAGGAACGAATTTTGAAGAAAATATAAAGCGAAGTCTGATGAAATGTGTATACACAGGCTGTAAGCTCGAAAAAGAAGTAAGCAGGATAATGGATCAGTACTATGAGAATTGACAGGGGGACATCAAATGGATAAGGAACATTTACACTACTTGGAACAGCTTTCTGAGATGTATCCTACGATAGGTAAGGCTTCGTCAGAGATCATAAATCTTCAGGCAATACTCAATCTTCCCAAAGGAACAGAGCATTTCGTGTCTGACTTGCATGGTGAGTATGAAGCGTTTTCCCATGTGCTAAAAAATGGTTCGGGAGCGGTAAGAAAGAAAATAGATGATGTATTCGGGGAATCGCTCAACAAGGCGGATAAGTCTTCTCTTGCCACGCTTATCTACTATCCGAGGGAAAAGATGGAGATCATCAAAAAGACAGAATCGGATATAGATTACTGGTACAAGACTACACTCTATAAGCTCATAGAGGTCTGCAAGACAGTATCGTCCAAGTACACCCGCTCAAAGGTCAGAAAAGCACTTCCAAAGGAATATGCATATGTCATAGAGGAGCTTATCACGGAAAAGCCAGAGGTGTTAAACAAAGAGGCTTATTATGAGTCCATCATCAATACGACAGTGGAGCTTGGTGCGGCAGAGGACTTTATAGTGGCTCTTTCAGAGCTTATTCAGCAGCTTGCGGTAGATCATCTGCATGTGCTCGGTGATATTTTTGACAGAGGTTCAGGACCGCACCTTATCATGGACAGATTGTGCAAGTACCATTCGTTTGATATACAGTGGGGCAATCACGATATCATCTGGATGGGTGCGGCAGCGGGAAACCTTGCCTGCATTGCAACGGTCATAAGAAACAGTATCAGATACGGTAATCTGGATGTGCTCGAGGAGGGCTACGGTATCAATATGCTTCCGCTTGCCACATTTGCCATGAAAGAATATGAGAATGATCCGTGTGAGCGTTTCGTGTTCAAGGTGGCACCGAGCGGTACCAACAACATGGAAAACGACATGACCAAGAAGATGCACAAGGCTATAGCCATCATCCGTTTTAAGCTCGAGGGACAGCTCATCAAAAAATACCCTGAATACGGTATGGGCAACAGACTTCTCCTTGATTATATAGACTATGAAAAGGGCACGATAGAGATAGAGGGAAAGACCTACAGGCTTCTTGATACATATTTCCCGACTATCGATCCGGCTGATCCGTACAGACTTACGGACGAGGAGGAGGAAGTGATCCAGAGGCTTCGTTCCTCATTTATCCATTGCGAAAAGCTTACCACACATGTAAAGCTTTTGCTTAAAAAAGGCAGCATGTACAAGGTATACAACGGCAATCTGCTTTTCCACGGCTGCATACCGATGGAGAAGGACGGAAGTTTTGCAAAGGTAAATATCTACGGCAAAGAATACAGCGGCAGGGCACTGTTTGATATACTTGAGACTTATGTAAGAAAGGCCTTTTTCTCGACAGATCCCAATGAACGTGAAAAGGGCAGGGATATCATGTGGTATATCTGGACGGCCCCGTATTCGCCACTTTACGGACGAAAGAAAATAGCTACTTTTGAGAGATATTTCATAGATGATGAGGATCTTAAAGTAGAAAAGAAAAATTATTATTACCAGTACATAGATAAATCTGAATATGCCGACAAGATACTTGAGGAATTCGGACTTCACGGACACAGGGACCATATCATAAACGGTCATGTGCCGGTACACAGACTGCGCGGGGAAAGCCCGGTAAAGAGTGATGGAAAGGTCATCGTAATAGACGGTGGCTTCTCAAAGGCATACCGCAGGCGTACCGGAATAGCCGGATATACACTTATTTACAATTCCTACGGACTTACACTCACAGCGCATGAACCGTTCGAGTCTCCTGAGACAGCGGTAAGGGACGAACGCGATATAGTATCAAGGCGAGAAGCAGTTGAGATGCTCGACAAGAGGATACTGGTAGGAGACACGGACGCCGGAGTGAAGATGCGTGAGAAAATAGCAGATCTTAAGCTTTTGATAAGCGCGTACCGCTCAGGCGAGATAGCGGAGAAAGACAGTTAAAATGTTTACAGTAGATGGATTTGAATTTGAAACAGAAGAAGAAGCAAATCGAGCGCGAAAAGAAAAGGCAGGTATACGTTATATAAAAGAAAATACGGATATAAATGATCCGGATATTGTATACAAGCTTTATATGCGCCTGAACAAGCCGGATACCTTCAGCACACCGGTCGGTTTTGCTTTTCTTGTGGAATTACAGGAATTTTTGCGCACCATACCATACATCAAGAATGAAGAAATTCGTCCGATACATATCGAAAAATCAGGAAAAATGAGCAAAAGCGCAAAAAAAGAGATTTTGGTTTATAAGAAAAAATTCCATGTGGCATTGTTTTTTGCCATAGTATTGTCAGTCTGCCTTATATCGATGTTTACAATAACATATATCAGTGGACACAGCCCATATGTGATGGACTATGAAAACGAGATAATCGACAAATATGAAAGCTGGCAGCAGGAGCTTGAGGAAAGGGAGAAAGCTTTAGACGAAAGAGAGGAGCAGACAGAGTGGACAAAATAAAGATACTTGTAGTGGATGATGAGAGCCGCATGAGAAAGCTTGTGAGGGATTTCCTCGTAAGAGAAGGCTATGAGGTGCTTGAAGCCGGAGACGGTGAGGAGGCACTTGATATATTTTATTCAGATAAGGACATATCCCTTTTAGTGCTTGACGTTATGATGCCGAGAGTTGATGGTTGGGAAGTATGCCGTGAGATCAGAAAGACCTCAAAGGTGCCTATCATAATGCTTACGGCAAAAGGCGATGAGCAGGATGAACTTAACGGATTTGAGATAGGTGCTGACGAATATATTTCAAAGCCTTTTTCACCGAAGATACTTGTTGCGAGAGTAACAGCGCTTCTTCGCAGGGCAAACAAGATAGGCGAAGCCGCAGATATAAGAGAGGCTGGCGGAATAGTGATGGATAAGACTGCACACACGGTATCTATAGATGGACAGATGATAGATTTAAGTGTCAAGGAATTCGAATTGCTGGATTATTTTATGAACAATGCAGGGATAGCCCTATCGAGGGAGAGGATACTCGACAGTGTGTGGAGCTATGATTATTTCGGAGATGCCAGGACGATAGATACTCACGTAAAGAAGCTTAGAAACAAGCTTGGAGACAAGGGAGATTATATCAAGACTGTCTGGGGAATGGGTTATAAGTTCGAGGTGAAATGATCATGAGAAAAAAGAAATCTCTTTCGCTGCAGCTTACGATAGTCATGTCGCTTCTGGTATTTGGCATAGTTGTGCTTTTTTGGATACTCAACAATACTCTTCTTGAGAAGTATTATGTATACAACAAGGAACAGGAGATGCTTTCCGTTTACGAGATGGTCGATCAGGCGGCCATAGACGGAAAACTTTCGGATGATGATTTTGCGGTATCACTGCAGAAAAAATGCTCCGGAACTAATATAGATGCAGTTGTGTTCAACAAATACGGAAAGATCATAATAGAAGGAGCTACGGACAATCAGGAGATATTCCAGCTTCTTTTAGAGGCGAGTCTTTCCACGTATCCGTCTGATTACAGGGATCTTAATATGACAAGACAAAAGGATAAGCGTCTTGGAACAGAGTATATCATCATCAACAACAGACTGATGGATGGCAATTTTGTATACATGAAGACACCTCTCGAAAGCATAAAGGAGAGTGTAAAGGTGTCAAACAGGTTCTTCCTGCTGGGAGGTATCGCTGCTATCGTGGCGGGCTTTATTGTCGCGCTTCTTTTGTCGCGAAATCTCTCAAAACCACTGCGCAGACTCAGTGAGCTTTCAACAAAGATGGCAGAGCTTGATTTTGATGCAAAATACGTGGATACAGGTCGTGGCGCAAAGGAACTCGATGAGCTTGGAGAGCACATGAATGAGCTGTCAGCTGCGCTTGAACAGACTATAGGTGAGCTTAAATCCGCCAACAATGAATTGCAGCGCGATATAAAGAAAAAAGAAGAGATAGACAATATGCGAAAGGAATTCCTTTCAAATGTATCACATGAGTTAAAGACGCCGCTTGCACTTATATCAGGCTATGCGGAGGGTTTGCAGGATGCTGTAAACGATGATGAGGAGAGCAGGAATTTCTACTGCGAAGTCATAATGGATGAGGCAGACAAGATGAACCGCATGGTTATGAAGCTTTTATCCTTAAATCAGCTTGAATTTGGCAATGATGTCATTTCTATGAGCCGTTTTGATATAACAGAGGTCATAACCGGTGTCATAAATAGTGCAAACCTCCTTGCAAAGAAAAATGAAGTTACAATAAAGTTTGAACAGACAGATCCTGTGTATGTAAGCGGAGATGTGTTCAGGATAGAAGAGGTCGTGACCAATTATGTGAGTAACGCGATAAACCACTGCACAAAAGGCGGATACATAACGGTATCGTATGCCATAAAGGATGATATAGTAAGAGTCAGCGTATTTAATCAGGGACAGCCTATAGCACAGGATGAACTTGAAAAGATATGGATCAAATTCTACAAAGTGGATAAGGCAAGGACGAGAGAATATGGTGGCAGCGGAATCGGACTTTCAATCGTAAAGGCAATTATGGACTCACATCACAGGGGCTGTGGAGTGATAAATCATGACGATGGAGTCGAATTCTGGTTTGAACTTGAGTTATTTATTGCAAACAACAATTAAATGTGATACTATTAATATTAAATTAGGATAAAAGTCACAGAGATAAGAATGGGACAGATAAAATGAGAAAAAAGAGGATGAAAGTTACAGCAGCGTTACTACTGGTTGCCATTACGATGACGGGCTGTGGTACAAAGCTGTACGAAATGACTGATGAAGAGCAGCAGCTTGTTGCGGAGTACTCGGCATATGCTCTCTCAAAGTACAATGTCTATCAAAAGGATGGCATGACATCGGCAAAGGAAGAGGAAAGTACTTCCGAGACCGAACAGTCAGAGACGGAAACGGAGTCGGAGGCTGATACACAGACAGGTGGAGATACAAGTACAACGAAGCCTGCGTCGGATACGCAGACCGTGGCTACTGTATCACTTGCAGACGCGATAGGTTATAAGGATTTAAACGTCACATACACAGGCGTCACAAAGACAGATACCTACAAAGAAGGCAGCTACTATTCGATGGAAGCCGGAAAAGGCAAGAATTATGCTGTTATGAAATTTACCATTTCCAATCCGACAGGTGCGGATGTGGATGTGGATCTTTTTACAAACGCAAGGACATATACAGCCAGGTTTTCGGATGGCAAGGATTATCCGGCAGAGGGATCATTCCTTACATATTCCCTGACCACATATCAGGGGACATTAAAGCCGCAGGAATCGGTTGATGTGGTACTGCTTTTTATAATACCTGAGGATACAGCTTGTGATGATGTATCGCTGTCGGTGTTTAAAGACAATGTAAAAAGTTTGATAGAATTGTAAAATATATGTTATAATATTATAAATTAGAGGCGGAGGATGTATTATGGATACAAATATACTTTTGGAGTCAGGGACAAATGAGCTTGAAGTGCTCGAGTTTACATTAGGAGACAGTCATTATGGAATAAATGTGGCAAAGATCAGGGAGATACTTCAGTATATGCCTGTTACACCGGTTCCTAATACACATCCTAGTATTGAGGGAATATTTATGCCTCGTGATATAATGATAACAGTTATCAATTTAAAGAAATGTCTTGGACTTCCAAAGACAGAGGGAGATGGACTTTTCATCATTACCAATTTTAATAAATTAAACGTAGCTTTTCATGTTGATCAGGTTATCGGAATACATCGTGTATCATGGGAATCAATCATCAAGCCAGATGATACACTTGCAGGAGAGCATGGAAGCACTGCAACAGGTGTTATCAAGATGGATGACAGACTTATCGTAATACTCGATTTCGAGGCTATAGTTTCAGATATAAGCCCTGAGACAGGCCTCAGGGTAAATGATATCGATGAGATGGAGGAGAGAGATAGAAACGATGCTACGATTCTTATAGCAGAGGATTCAGCACTGCTTTCAAAGCTCATTACAGACTGTCTAAAGAAATCAGGTTATACAAAGCTCATAATCACCGAGAATGGTCAGGAAGCATGGGATACAATAAGAAATATCCAGGCACAGGGAAATGTCAAAGAAAAGATCAACTGCATAATAACGGATATAGAGATGCCTCTTATGGACGGACACAGACTTACAAAGCTTTGTAAGAGCAATCCCGAGATTAGAGATATTCCGCTGATCATTTTCTCATCTCTTGTAAATGAGGAGATGCGTAAAAAGGGTGAACAGCTTGGTGCGGATGCACAGCTTACAAAGCCGGAGATAGGACAGCTTGTTTCGGCAATTGACAAACTGCTTGAAGAAGCATAATATATTTGAATATAAGGGGTGTGGCTTGTTGCTACATCCCTTTAATAGGTTATATATGGAGAATACTAATGGGCAACAAATTAACAGAAAATTATCTGGATAACCTGCTTAATTCAATGAATGGTGCACTGGATATTACCGATGGTAACATAAGCGGTATGGGGGCAGGATCACAGGAGGATCAGGACGAGTTTTTGAGAGAGTTTGAGAGCGAACTTGAGAATGAGACATATGATGAATATCTGTCAAGTTTTGAAAAAGAACTCGAAGATGAAAATGCAAAAGCTGCCGGTGAGGCTTCAAATATACAGACTCCGGCACCGGATGACAATGATGCTACTCTTGACGAGATGCTTTCAGATTTTGACCGAAGGATGAAAGAACAGGAACTGCCGGAGGATAAAGAGCCGGAAGCTGATATAAATGAGATCAAAGAGGCTGTAGAGGGCTTTGAACCAAAAGAGTTGCAGGATATATCTGATGTAAGTGAGGCTGCTGAGACTGCGTCTTCGGATGAGATACCGGTATCAGATGACACCACTGATTTAGACGATGCGCCGATAGAGATAAATACTATCGATGAGATCGGGGAACCGGATCTGGCGGGCAATGCATCAAAGGATCTTCTTGATCTACTGGACAGCAAGGACTTAGAGGATATAGGAGATCTTCTTGAGGGAAAGACCGATGATGCAGAGGGCGAAAACCTTGAGATAAATGACATAGATAATTATGCAAAGGAACAGATGAAAAAACACGAAGAAGCCACAGAGGACGGTGCAAAGCAGACAAAAGAAAAGAAATCGGGCTTTTTAAAGAGATTATTTGCATTCCTTACAAAAGAGCCGTCCGAGGATAAAGATGAACCGGCTGTCGAGGGCGTTGATGTTGATGCAAAGACATTGTCCGATGAAAATCAGCAGATACTTGATGAATTAGAGGCGGCAGAGGCTAAAGGCGCAGGCGGTAAAAAGAAAAAGGATAAAAAGGACAAAAAAGAAAAGAAACCTAAAAAAGAGAAAAAACCAAAGGAGCCAAAGCCTAAAAAGGAGAAGAAGCCTAAGAAAGAGCGTACTCCGTGGGAAAAAGGCCCTAAGCTTCCTAAAGGACCGGTAATACTGATCACTATATTTGTTGCATCACTTGTGGTATTTGTACTTATCTGCACATTTTTACTTGGCAACAATTCAAAAATCTCAGATGCACAGAGGCTGTATAATGAGGCTATGGCAGGAGTCGGACAAAGTGATGCGGACTCAGTGACCCTTTACACGGAAGGCTACAGCAAGTTAAGCGGACTTAAGCTGTCAGGTGATGACGAAAAGCTTTACAATAAGTTGTCTGTACTTGCGGCAGTATCGGCAAAATACGATTCCTTCAAGACATTTGACGAGTCAGGATACGTGACAATGGCGGCAGATTCGCTTGTGTGTGCAGCTGGAAGATGCGAGATCAATACCGATAATGCGAAAGAATACGGCTGTGAGAGTGAGCTTGAGAGCCTTAAGAACATAATTTCAGATACGTTAAGCAGCAAATATGGAATGTCATATGATGAGGCTGTTTCGTTATACAACATAAGTGACAGGGACGAGTATACTATTGCTCTGACACAGAAACTTAAAAGTTTAGGCTTAGAAGAGGAGACAAACTGATATGATCGCAATCATCGACTACGGAGCTGGCAATCTGCGCAGCGTGGAAAAGGCACTCCTTGCCATAGGGCAGCAGTGCATGATAACAAGGGACAGACACGAGATTTTAAAGGCTGACAAGGTGATACTTCCGGGAGTAGGAGCTTTCGGGGATGCCATGGCACAGCTTAAGAAATATGAGCTTGACAAGGTGATACATGAGGTGGTTGACATGGATAAGCCGTTTCTTGGAATATGCCTGGGACTTCAGCTTCTCTTTGAGGGAAGCGATGAGAGTCAGGGCGTGGAGGGGCTTCACGTACTTGACGGACAGATACTTCGTATTCCTGACAAGGAAGGACTTAAGATACCTCATATCGGCTGGAATTCACTTGATCTGCAAAATGACGGCAGACTGTTTAAGGGGCTTCCGGAAAATCCGTATGTATATTTTGTACATTCTTACTATCTTAAGGCGACAGATAAATCTATCGTAAAGGCAACGACAGAATACAGCACCCACATACATGCATCAGTGGAAAAGGGCAATGTGTTTGCATGTCAGTTCCATCCTGAAAAGAGTAGCACGATAGGACTTTCAATACTTAAGAATTTTGCAAAGATAGGGGAGGTATAAGATGTTTACAAAGAGAATAATCCCATGTCTGGATGTAAATAACGGACGTGTTGTAAAAGGTATTAATTTTGTCAATCTGCGTGATGCGGGAGATCCTGTGGAGATAGCAGCAGCGTATGACAAGGCAGGAGCCGACGAGGTGGTATTTCTTGATATCACAGCTTCAAGTGATAATAGAAACACTGTAGTGGATATGGTGCGCAAAGTAGCCCAAAAGGTGTTCATACCTTTTACCGTAGGCGGTGGAATAAGGACAGTTGATGATTTTAAGGCTCTTCTTCGTGAGGGAGCTGACAAGATCTCGATAAATTCATCTGCCATCAACACACCACAGCTTATCAGTGATGCCGCAGACAAATTCGGCAGTCAGTGTGTTGTGGTAGCCATTGATGCAAGAAAGCGCGCTGACGGCAGCGGATGGAATGTATACAAGAATGGCGGCCGTATAGATACAGGTCTTGATGCAATAGAGTGGGCTATGAAGGCTGACAAGATGGGAGCCGGAGAGATACTGCTTACAAGCATGGACTGTGACGGCACAAAGGATGGCTATGATATCGAGCTTACGCGGCTTATCGCAGAGAATGTTTCCGTTCCTGTCATAGCGTCGGGCGGAGCCGGCAATAAAGAGCATTTTTATGAGGCTCTTACAGAGGGAAAGGCAGATGCGGCACTTGCAGCGTCACTTTTTCATTACAAGGAGCTTGAGATCATGGATCTTAAAAATTATCTTGCAGATAAAGGTGTGTCAGTAAGAAGATAGGTGGGATAAGCTTATGAGCATGTTAGATGGAGAATGGGCTAAGGCTGTAGGGGCTGAGTTTAGAAAGCCGTACTACAGAGAGCTTTATAATTTCGTAAAAGATGAATATTCAACGCATGTGATATACCCACCGGCAGGGGAGATTTTTAATGCGATGCATTTTACACCACTTGATAAGGTGAAAGTGCTGATACTCGGACAGGACCCGTATCACAATGTAAATCAGGCACATGGCTTGTCATTTTCGGTACTGCCATCACAGAAGGAGATACCACCGTCACTGCAGAATATCTACAAGGAGCTACAGGATGACCTCGGCTGTGATATTCCAAATAACGGATATCTGAAAAAATGGGCAGATCAGGGAGTGCTGCTGCTTAACACAGTGCTTACGGTAAGAGCACATCAGGCAAATTCCCATCAGGGACACGGCTGGGAGCAGTTTACGGATGCGATAATACGTGCTGTAAATGAGCAGGATAGACCGATAGTATATATGCTGTGGGGACGTCCGGCACAGTCAAAGATACCTATGCTTACCAATCCCAAACATCTGATACTAAATGCACCTCATCCAAGCCCACTTTCGGCATACAGAGGTTTTTTCGGCTGCAAGCACTTCAGTCAGGCGAATGACTTCTTAAGCTCACACGGAGTAGAGCCGATAGACTGGCAGATAGAGAACATATAAGCTGTCATATGATTTTATTGGAACAATATTAGCTTAGTATTAGCTTAATAGTAGCTTAATATGGGTTTATATAGATGGAAATAATATGGGCTTATATAGATGGAAAATATTGACAATTGTCATAAAAAACACTATATTTTATGTAGGAATGTAAAGGAATACATTTGTGTACGTATCAAAGGAGTGATATTATGGTAGGATTTAATGCATGGGATTCGACATCCATATCGACATTGTTTTCAAGCCTCGGTAGCAGAGGCTCATCAGGAAATCTGTCAGGTGTGACATCTTTCCTTTCAAATGTTGATATCAATACATATTCCAGCATCAGGTCAGGTACTTATTCAAAGCTGTTAAAATCATATTATTCAGATAGTCTGGATTCAAAGGCATCATCTTTGGTAAAATCATCTATCTCTACATCAGAAGATGATACAAAGACTTTAAGCAAGATCCAGTCTGAGGCGGATGATCTTGTAAAATCTGCACAGGATCTGTATAAGAATGGTAGCAAGGACGATACTGATGCCACCTACAAGAAAGTTTCAGCATTTGTTGATGATTACAATAATCTTGTATCAGCAGCATCAAAGTCAGAGACTTCAAAGATCACAAAGAATCTCGAGTCTATGCAGTCATATACCAATGTCAATGCAAAGTCACTGGCAAAGATCGGTATTTCCGTAGATTCACAGACAGAAAAGTTTTCTATTGATGAGGATACTTTCAAGAAAGCAGACCAGACAAAGGTAAACTCACTGTTCAGCGGCAATGGTTCATATGCATATGGCGTGGCTACAAAGGCATCTATGCTTGAGTATACTGCAAAGAGTGAGGCAGAGAAGTCTAATACATATTCCGCAAGCGGCAGATATAACAATACCTACAGTAGCGGATCTAATTACAACTATTTTCTATAGTTGTGGTGCTTTATATTGCAGACCATGAGGTATTGTGGTATAGCGGCATAACAATAATATGATAATAATATATGACATACAAAAAGCGCATCCATCGGGGATGCGCTTTTTGGGAATATTGATCATGTTATTGCAGATTAGTTATCGTTTTCCTCGTCCTCAGACATTGAGTAAACCTGACGCTTACGTGCCATCTCATCACTCTCGAGATACTCATCGTAGGTTGTGATCTTGTCGATCATAGATCCGTTTGGAAGGAACTCGATGATACGGTTTGCTGTAGTCTGTACTACCTGGTGGTCACGACATGCGAAGAGGATAACACCCGGGAATTTGATCATTCCGTTGTTTAATGCTGTGATAGACTCCATATCGAGGTGGTCGGTAGGCTCGTCGAACATGAGTACGTTGCTTCCCATGATCATCATACGTGAGAGAAGTACACGTACTTTTTCTCCTCCGGAAAGGACTCTCATCTTCTTTACTCCGTCCTCACCGGCAAAAAGCATACGGCCGAGGAATCCACGTACATATGTGGCATCCTTGATCTCAGAGTACTGTGTGAGCCAGTCTACGATAAGCTCGTCAGTATCGAAGATAGCTGTGTTGTCCTTAGGAAAGTATGACTGACTTGTAGTTACACCCCATTTGTAAGATCCTTCGTCAGGTTCCATCTCCCCTGCAAGAATCTTAAAGAGAATAGTTTTTGCAAGCTCATTTCCGCCGACAAATGCGATCTTGTCATCGTGGTTTACTGTAAATGAGATATTGTCTAATACTTTTACACCGTCGATAGTTTTTGAGATACCCTCGACGAAGAGTACGTCATTTCCAATCTCACGCTCAGGACGGAAATCAATGTAAGGATATTTACGGCTTGAAGGACGGATCTCATCAAGCTGGATTTTCTCAAGAGCACGTTTTCTTGATGTAGCCTGCTTTGATTTTGAAGCGTTGGCAGAGAAACGCTGGATGAATTCTTGCAGCTCTTTGATCTTTTCTTCTTTCTTCTTGTTTGCCTCTTTCATCTGGCGAACGATAAGCTGGCTTGACTCATACCAGAAATCATAGTTTCCTGCGTAGAGCTGGATCTTTCCGTAATCCATGTCAGCGATGTTGGTACATACCTTGTTGAGAAAGTATCTGTCATGGGATACTACGATGACTGTATTCTCAAAGTTGATGAGGAATTCCTCAAGCCATGAGATAGCATCGAGATCAAGGTGGTTGGTAGGCTCATCGAGGAGCAGGATGTCAGGATTTCCGAACAGTGCCTGCGCGAGGAGTACTTTGACCTTTAATGCACCCGGAAGATCAGCCATGAGTGTGCAGTGATCCTCTGTTGCCACACCAAGTCCGTTAAGGAGTGTTGCGGCATCAGACTCGGCATTCCATCCGTCCATGTCTGCAAACTCTGCTTCAAGCTCGCTGGCGCGGATACCATCCTCGTCTGTGAAGTCCTCCTTCATGTAGATTGCTTCTTTTTCTTTCATGATATCATAGAGACGTTTGTTTCCCATGATAACGGTGTCAAGTACGGTGAATTCATCATACTTGAAGTGGTCCTGTTGTAAAAATGAAAGACGCTGTCCCGGAGTGATGACGATGTCACCGCTTGTAGGCTCGAGCTGTCCTGATAGGATCTTTAAAAATGTTGATTTTCCGGCACCGTTTGCACCGATAAGACCGTAACAGTTGCCCTCTGTAAATTTTATGTTTACGTCTTCAAATAAAGCTTTTTTTCCAATTCTTAATGTAATATTGTTTGCACTAATCATTTTATTGCCTTTCTATGGTATATTTCCTTAAACATATCGCCTTATATTGTATCGTATAATCTGTATTTTGCAAGTGTTTTATCCTATTTATGGAATGTACGGCTAAAAAAACTTGATTTTTAGATAGGCACATTCTATATTATAGGTTAGAGACATTCTGATTCATGTCTATAAATTGAACATTTATTTTAACAGGAGGAAATATCATGTCTAGAGCAAAACAGTCGATGGATGGAAACACCGCTGCAGCTCATGTAGCTTATGCCTACACAGAGGTTGCTGGAATCTATCCTATCACACCTTCTAGCCCAATGGCTGATTCAGTTGATCAGTGGTCAGCAGCAGGACAGAAGAACATTTTTGGAAGCACTGTAAAGGTAGTTGAGATGGAGTCTGAGGCAGGTGCCGCTGGTACAGTTCACGGATCTCTTGCAGCAGGTGCACTTACTACAACATTTACTGCTTCACAGGGACTCTTACTTATGATCCCTAATATGTACAAAATCGCAGGTGAGAACCTTCCTTGCGTATTTGATGTATCAGCACGTACAGTATCTTCACATGCACTGAATATCTTCGGTGATCACAGTGACGTATATGCTTGTCGTCAGACTGGTTTCGCAATGCTTTGTGAGACAAATCCACAGGAGGTTATGGATCTTTCACCGGTTGCACACTGTGCAGCACTTGAGGGAAAAGTTCCATTCATCAACTTCTTCGATGGATTCCGTACTTCTCATGAGATCCAGAAGATCGAGAAGTGGGATTATGAAGATCTCAAAGAGATGTGTCCAATGGATGCAGTTGCAGAGTTTAGAGCACATGCATTAAACCCAGAGCATCCAGCAGCTCGTGGATCACACGAGAACGGAGATATCTTCTTCCAGCATAGAGAGGCATGTAACACATTCTATGATGAGCTTCCAGCAGTAGTTGAGAAGTACATGGACAAAGTTAATGCCAAACTTGGTACAGATTACAAATTATTTAACTACTACGGAGCACCGGACGCTGAGCGTGTAATCATCGCTATGGGTTCTATCAACGATGTAGCTGAGGAAGTAATCGATTACTTAACAGCCAAGGGAGAGAAAGTCGGACTTGTTAAAGTACGTCTTTATCGTCCATGGTCTTCAGAGGCTCTTCTTAATGCTATTCCAAAGACAGCAAAGAAGATCGCTGTATTAGACCGTACAAAAGAGCCAGGATCACTTGGTGAGCCATTATACTTAGACGTTGCTACTACACTTCGTGAAGCAGGAATGAACGATGTTGTATTAGTGGGCGGACGTTATGGATTAGGTTCTAAGGATACACCACCTTCATCAGTATTCGCTGTATACACAGAGCTTGAGAAGGATGCTCCAAAGAACAGATTTACAATCGGAATCGTGGATGATGTAACAAATCTTTCACTTCCAGAGGTTAAGCCAGCTCCTATCACATCTGCACCTGGTACAAAAGAGTGCAAGTTCTGGGGACTTGGTGGAGATGGTACTGTAGGTGCTAACAAGAACTCTACAAAGATCATCGGTGACCACACAGACAAATACATCCAGGCATACTTCCAGTATGATTCAAAGAAGACTGGTGGTGTTACAATTTCTCACTTGAGATTCGGTGATAACCCAATCAGAAGCCCATACTACATCAACCAGGCAGACTTCGTAGCATGCCACAACCCTGCATATGTTATCCAGGGCATGAAGATGGTTCAGGATGTAAAACCAGGCGGAGTATTCATGATCAACTGCCAGTGGTCTGATGAAGAGTTATCTCAGCACCTCAATGCAGATGCTAAGAAATATATCGCTGACAACAACATTCAGCTTTACACAATCAACGCTATCGACAAAGCTATCGAGATCGGAATGGGTAAGAGAACTAACACAATTCTCCAGTCTGCATTCTTCAAGCTTGCAGATGTAATGCCTATCGACGAGGCTGTTGAGTTCATGAAACAGGCTGCTAAGAAGTCATACTCAAAGAAGGGTGACGCAGTCGTAGAGATGAACTACAAAGCTATCGATGCAGGTGTTGATGCTGTGCATAAGGTAGAGGTTCCAGAGTCTTGGAAGAATCCTGAGGCAGATGCTCCTAAGGCAGAGCGTACAGGACGTCCAGAGGTTGTTAAACTTGTTAACGATCTTCTTGATCCAATCGCTAAGATGGATGGAGACAGCCTTCCAGTATCAGCATTCAAAGATATCGCTGATGGTCAGTATGTAACAGGTGCTTCTGCTTACGAGAAGAGAGGAACAGCCGTTACAGTTCCACAGTGGGATCCAGAGAAATGTATCCAGTGTAATAACTGTGCATTCGTATGTTCTCACGCTACAATTCGTCCATTCTTACTTACAGATGACGAGGTTAAAGCAGCTCCAGACAACATGAAGGTTGCAGATATGAAACCTAAGGCTGGTGCTTACAAATATACAATGAGTGTATCTCCACTTGACTGTATGGGATGTGGTGAGTGTATCACAGTTTGTCCTACAGCAGCTATCTCTATGCAGCCGCAGGAGTCTCAGGCAGCAGAGCAGCCAGTATTCGATTACTTAGTAGCTAACGTTTCTAAGAAGACAGATGCTGGAATGGTTGATACAACACCTAAGGGATCACAGTTCAACCAGCCACTCCTTGAGTTCTCAGGATCATGTGCAGGATGTGCTGAGACATCTTACGCTAGACTTATTACACAGCTTTTCGGTGAGCAGATGTATATCTCTAACGCAACAGGATGTTCTTCTATCTGGGGTAACCCTGCAGCTACATCACCATACACAGTAAATATCAACTCTAAGAAGGGACCAGCTTGGTCTAACTCACTCTTCGAGGATAACGCTGAGCATGGTTTAGGTATGGAAGTTGGACAGAGATATCTCCGTGAGCAGGCTATCGAGCTTGTTAAAGAGATCGCTACATCAGACAAAGCTACAGCAGAGTTCAAGGCAGCAGCAGATAAGTTCCTTGAGACAAAGGATGACACAAAGGCAAACGTTGAGCCAACAACAGCTCTTATCGCAGAGTTAGAGAAGGCAGCAGCAACCGGATGTGAGAAATCTAAAGAAGTACTTGCTAAGAAGGATTATCTCGGAAAGAAATCTGTATGGATCTTCGGTGGTGACGGATGGGCATATGATATCGGTTTCGGTGGATTAGACCATGTACTTGCTTCTGGTGAGAACGTAAACGTTATGGTATTCGATACAGAGATGTACTCTAATACAGGTGGACAGGCTTCTAAGGCTTCAAACATTGGTGAGGTTTGTCAGTTCGCAGCAGCAGGTAAGGAAATGAGCAAGAAATCACTTTCTGAGATCGCTATGAGCTACGGATATGTATATGTTGCACAGATCGCTCTTGGAGCAAACCCAGCACAGGCTGTTAAGGCTATCACAGAGGCTGAGGCTTATCCAGGACCATCACTTATCATTGGATACGCACCTTGCGAGCTTCACGGTATCGCTAAGGGCGGTATGAACCACTGCCAGGATGAGATGAAGAAAGCTGTTAAGGCTGGTTACTGGAACCTCTTCTCATTCAACCCAGCACTCAAGGCAGAAGGAAAGAACCCATTCACTCTTACATCTAAAGCAGGTGATGGATCTTACCAGGAGTTCCTTAACAATGAGGCACGTTATACACGTCTTATCAAACCATTCCCAGAGAGAGCAGAGGAACTCTTTGCTAAATCTGAGGAGGCTGCAAAGGCTCGTTACTCACACCTTGAGAAACTTGTTAAATTATACGGAGAGGACTAATTCGTTAGTCACTGTATAGATATAATGACTGTGGTATTGTTCTAGGACAATATCCGGTTAAAGAAATCCCACAGGGCTTTGGCTCTGTGGGATTTCCTATTTACAAAAATAATTCGTAATGGTACAATATTCATGATAATGGTACACCATTGGAGGAATATAAATGGCAGGTATATTGGACAGGCGTTCAAGTCGGTTTTATAGCGGCAGATCAGGCGAGAACAGACCGGTAGGGAGATTAGATACCGCAGCCCGTATCGCCAGAGACGATGTAAACCGAAGTGAAAGGATGCAGGAAAAAGTGGATAATACACAGATAGATAAAACCAAGATAGATAAGACAGAGAAAATAGACAGGGACGATTTTTTACTTGCTCAGATAGATGAGTTCCGTGAGAAAGCCAAACGTCTTCAGGAAATGTTAAATACCAAGGAGTCAAAGGCGCAGGAGCTTTCAAGCATTGTAGAAGAGCGCGAGGCAAAAGCAGAAGAATTACAGCAGATACTTGACGAGCGTCAGGAAAAGGCTGATGGCATCACAGCCCAGGTAGCAAAGCAGATCGATGTGCTGATCGCCAGCGTACATGAGAAGATGGCAGAAATCGAGACTTCCATGAATGCAAATATGGACAATCTCGGCAGATCCGTAAGCGGAGACATGGACAACCTCGGCAGATCAATGTCCAGCCAAATCGGAAACCTTGGTCAGTCACTTGGCAGTGAGATAACAGGTATCGGACAGCATCTTGATTTTGGAGATACACTTGAGCAGACAAGACGTATCACAGAGGAGGGCACAGCTGCTGTCACATCGGCAGTAAATGAGGCAAACGCCCACATGTTACAGTCTCTTGGAGAATTGAACGATCAGCTTGTAGCCATAAAGGCAGAGCTTTCAGATAAAGTACATACTGAGAATGTCAAATGTTTCAGAAACATCCAGGATCTTTTCAAGGTAATGGGAGACAAAGTTGACACAGTATCAGAACTTGAAAAACAGGTTAATACTACAAAGACCTTTGCGATGATCTCATCAATACTTGCTATCATCAATACATTCGGATTTGTAGCGATCGCAATGTACATATTCGGGTTCTTTGGTTAATATTTTAATAGAACACACATCGGGGTGCAGTTCTCATAGAGAGTTGCACCTTGTTTAATCTCATATGATAAATATTTAACAATTTAGTTTTATAGAAAAATATTTTAATCTATACGAAAACAGATACATACACAGAAAGGAAAAAGTATGGCAAAAAAGATTGTAAGAGTAGTAGGACATAAAAATCCTGATACAGATTCTATATGCGCTGCTATTGCATATGCAAATCTTAAAGCGCAGACAGATGATACAGTAGAGTACGTTCCTATGAGGGCGGGCAGTGTCAATGCAGAGACAGCATTCGTACTCGACTATTTCAAGGTAGAGACACCAAAGCTTTTAAAAGATGTAGGTACACAGATAAAAGATATCCATATCAGAAAGACGGAGGGCGTCAGCAGTAATCTCTCCATGAAAAAAGCATGGGAGATGATGAAGATATTAAATGTAGTTACGCTTCCTGTGGTAAATAAGAGAGACAAGCTCGAAGGTCTTATCGTGACAAGTGATATCGCAAAGTCCTACATGGATGTATACGACAATTCCATTCTCTCAAAAGCGCGCACACAGTACAGAAATATCATGGAGACTCTTGACGGAAAGATAGTTGCCGGAAATGAGCACGGATATTTTGTAAAAGGAAAAGTTGTGGTGGGTGCAGGCACACCTGAGACATTAAAGGGCAATGTGGCAGAGGATGATCTTGTCATCATATCAGACAGGGAAGAGTCACAGCTCATATGTATAGAGGCAAATTGCAGCTGTATCATTGTGACAAACGGCTTTGATGTGTCAAAGGAAGTCATAAATGCGGCAAATAACAAAGATGTTGTCATCATAAGTACACCTTATGACACGTTTACGGCATCACGTCTTATCAACCAGAGCATGCCTATCAAGTCATTTATGACAAAGGATAATCTGATACACTTTGAACTGGATGATTATGTGGATGATGTGCATGATACAGTATCAAAGATCAGACACAGAGATTTCCCTATATTAGATGAAAATCAGAACTACGTGGGCATGTTCTCACGAAGA
This sequence comes from Acutalibacteraceae bacterium, assembly GCA_963586665.1. Lineage (GTDB taxonomy): Bacteria > Bacillota > Clostridia > Lachnospirales > Lachnospiraceae > Roseburia. Next base: position 13,946 of record CAVABC010000013.1, on the reverse strand, counting down.
AATTTGATGAATGCCAGAAAAAAACAGGTCATACTTGTGGATCACAACGAGAAATCGCAGGCAGTAGCCAATATTGACGAGGCAGAGATACTCGAGATCATAGATCACCACAGGATCGGAAGCCTTGAGACTATCGGGCCTGTATATTTCAGAAACCAGCCTCTTGGCTGTACCGGAACGATCATATATCAGATGTATATGGAAAAAGGAATTCCTGTAACACAGCAGATGGCAGGTCTTATGTGCGCGGCGATCCTCTCTGATACACTGGTATTCCGTTCTCCGACATGCACACCTGTGGACAAATCCACAGCACTCATACTTGCAGAGATCGCACAGATTGATGTGGAGGAGTTCTCACAGATGATGTTCGAGGCTGGAAGCAACTTTGCAAGCAAGACAGAAGAAGAAATATTAAATCAGGATTTTAAAATATTCCATTCGGGGGATTATTCATTCGGAGTATCCCAGATCAGTGCCCTTGCAAGAACAGAGCTTGACAAGGTACAGGCGAGGGTAATGCCACTGCTTGACAAGATGCAGGTGGATAAGAAGATAGATATGTATTTTGTAATGCTCACAGACATACTCGAGGAGTCAACCTATCTGATCTATGCCGGAGAAGAGGCTGCATCCATAGCTGCTGCGGCATACAATCAGCCCCAGAGCAAGGACGGACTCATGTTAAAGGGTGTTGTTTCACGTAAGAAGCAGCTCATACCAGAGCTTATAAATGTCATAAACGAGAGATAAAATGATAAATATAGTAATATGCGTCTGTGTATGGTTATTGTTAATATACTGTGAGAGTGATAAAGCAGCAGGATATTAGTTATTGCTAGGCGTACGATGGAACACTTTCTTGTATGAGCGCACAAATGAAGAGTAGCTTCCAAAACCACAGGCATAGCAAGCCTCGGTAATACTGCTCCCATCGTGGATCATATCTTTTGCAAGCATAAGTCTCTTGTTTGTGATATAAGATCCGATCGTATAGCCGGTCTCTTCTTTGAAGGTATGCATCAGATAGTACCGGCTTAAAAAGAATTTTTCCGACAGATCATCAATACTTATCTGTTTTGTTAAATTCTTATTTAAGAAATTAATGATTTCAAGGATCTTCTCATTGGATGAAAAAGTATTAATATATTCAATACCACCCTGCAGGGTAATGCGATTGAGCTGTATCATGAATTCCAGAAAAAGGAGTTTGCGATACAGCTCATTTGCGTATTCGTGGTCACTTAGAGAATTATCCAGATTGCCTATGATCTCAGCCAGACGGCTTCCCTTTGATGCCGCAAGCCTAAGCACATGCGACTGATTGGCATAAGCCTGCTTAAAACAGCATGCCAGATCAGTTCCCTCACTTACATAGTCATCCAGAAACTGCTGTGAAACATAGATGATAATTCTCTCATAAATACAATCATCATTTAATATCGGCTTGTGAACTTCCCCAGCATTGACGATCACAATATCATTCGGATCCAGATCGTAGCTGCGTCCCTCAATGCAGTAGGAAACATTTCCACGCAGATGAATCAGAATTTTGTGAAAATCATGATAGTGGAAATCAATATCAAGTTTGTGCTCATCTATTAAATGAAAAATCTTAAATGGCTCGGTCAGGTAGCCTGTTTTCTCGTATTTCATATTTTTATGTGTGTCTCCTTATTTTCATTATTTCAATATATGCCATTGAAACTTCAAACTTGCTTTTGGTGAGTCCAATGAGGTGTGGGACAACTTCTTATGGAAAAAAGTTATAGTGAAATTTAATTAATTTATTTATTATGTATAAGATATGCCAAATCCAGCTTCCTATATTCAGTAAGTAAAAAGTATATATTATATTTCACTATGCCGTAGAGTAAGGGGAGGGGATGGCTTGTGTATGGGATGTGAGCTACGCAGACTCCTAGTGCCTGTTAGAATTATGTCGTAAAACAGCAATGTCCCTGCATGGAGGCAGGGACAAGGCGTTCCGCGCCATGGACGGCGCGTAAAAGCCGGTTGCGTCCTACATACATAACATAAAATCATAATTCTTACAGTCACTTGGAGTCGGAGTGCGCGAACAACCCATATACAAGCCATCCCCTCCCTGTAGTCATGCCAATAACTAATGAAATAATAATCTACAACAGCACAAAATGCAACATAAACAGCACTAAAAGGCATAGAAAAAGTAAAAAGTGCGGTGTATAATAGACATAACAATGAGTAAAAAGGCAAAACAGACAATGAGGTGAACGCTATGAAATTTACAAAAATGCATGGATGTGGAAATGATTACGTATATGTGAACTTATTTGAAGAAAAGCTCGAAGAGCCTGCAAAGGTATCGATCGCAGTGAGTGACCGCCATTTTGGAATAGGCTCTGACGGTCTGATAACAATAGGTCCGTCTGACAAAGCTGATTTCAGAATGAGGATATATAATGCAGATGGTTCAGAGGCAGAGATGTGCGGCAACGGCATCCGCTGTGTGGCAAAATATGTCTATGACCATAAGCTGACAGATCAGACAGAGATCTCGGTGGAGACAGGTGCGGGAATCAAATACCTCACACTTTACGCAACTGACGGCAAGGTGGAGCAGGTGCGCGTGGATATGGGGGAGCCTATACTTACTCCGGCTGATATCCCGGTTACAAAAGAGGATGGAAGCGCATATGACGATGAACACAAAGTGATAGATGAGCCTATAGAAGTATGCGGTAAAACATGGAACATGACCTGCGTATCCATGGGAAACCCACATGCAGTAGTTTTTGTAGATGATGTAGCGAATTTTGAGATAGAAAAATACGGACCTCATTTTGAGAAACATCCACGTTTTCCAAAGAGGACAAATACCGAGTTTGTACAGGTTATATCAAGAACCGAGGCAAGCATGAGAGTATGGGAGCGAGGCTCGGATGAGACCTGGGCATGTGGTACAGGAACCTGTGCAACAGTTATGGCTTGTATCTTAAACAACAAAACGGACAACAAAGTGCTTGTTCATCTGCGTGGAGGAGATCTTACGATAGAGTACATCCCGGAAACGAACCATGTATTTATGACAGGTCCTGCAACAGAAGTGTTCACAGGAGAAATTGACATTTCACAGATATAATATTTCACAAATTTTATATAGATTAAAAAGGATTGGAGAAATCAAAATGAAGCTTGAAAAATTACTCGAAAGAATGGATTATGAAGTTTTAGCAGGAAGTACTGATATAGAGATATCCACACTTGTATACGATTCGCGTAAGGTGGAAAAGGCATCCGTTTTTGTATGCATATCAGGGTCGATAAGAGATGCACATGAGTTTATTCCTGATGTGGTTAAAAAAGGTGCTGCTGCAGTTGTTGTCGAAAAAGATGTGACTCCTATTGATGGCGTGACATATATTAAAGTAAAGGACAGCAGACTTGCACTTGCATGCATGTCAGCAGCATATTTTGACTATCCGGCAGAGAAGATAAAGACTATCGGTATCACCGGAACAAAGGGTAAGACCACCACAACATATATGGTAAAATCAATCCTTGAGTCTGCCGGCATAAAGACAGGACTGATCGGAACAATAGAGTCGATCTGCGGGGACAAACGCATACCTTCGGCCAACACTACACCTGAATCCTACAGAGTTCAGGAACTGTTTGCACAGATGGTAGAGGAAGGACTTGATGCAGTAGTCATGGAGGTTTCTTCACAGGCACTTATGCTCCACAGAGTATCAGGTTTTACTTTTGACATAGGTGTATTTACAAACCTCGAGCCGGATCATATTGGAGAGCATGAACACAAGGATTTTGCAGATTATATGCATTGCAAGAGCCTGCTTTTCCAGCAGTGTAAGCTTGGAATTTTCAACGGAGATGATGAGAACCTCGAGGGCATTATGAAAGGCCATACCTGTCAGGTAGAGACTTTCGGATATAAATCAACAAACAATCTCGTTGCAGAAAATGTAGAGCTTAAGAAAGAGCACGGAGCACTCGGTGTAAAATACCATGTTTCAGGACTTCTTGATTTTGACGTAGAGGTAAATGTACCGGGCAAATTCAGTGTATACAACTCACTCACTGCGATCGCTATCTGCCACCACTTTAATGTTGATCTTTCAGCAATCGAGGAAGCTTTACATCATGTGAGCGTAAAGGGAAGAATAGAGATAGTTCCTGTCACAAAAAGATACACACTGATGATCGACTATGCGCACAATGCTATGGCACTTGAGAGTCTGCTTACCACATTAAAGGAGTATGAACCGGGCAGACTGGTATGCCTGTTTGGCTGTGGTGGAAACAGAGCAAAATCACGTCGTTATGAGATGGGGGAGGTATCATCAAAGCTTGCAGACCTTACAGTTGTAACTTCTGACAATCCAAGAGATGAAGAACCGGTGGATATCATAAATGATATTTTGGAGGGAGTACACAAGGCAGACGGAGCTTATGTGACTATTCCGGACAGAAAAGAAGCTATCAAATACTGCATGGAAAATGCAGAAGATGGCGATATCATAGTTCTTGCAGGAAAAGGACACGAGGATTATCAGGAGATAAAAGGCGTGAAACATCACATGGATGAGAGAAAATTAATTGCTGATATAATAAAAGAAAATCCTGATATCAGACTATAATTAAATTAATGGTTTGAATTTATAATATGTAACAGATTATTAAGAGGCATTAACGTTTTATTTTAAAAGGAGGATATATGGCGTTATTTACTGGTGCCGGAGTAGCACTGATTACTCCTTTCAATGAAGATAACAGTGTAAATTATGATATGCTAAAGACACTGGTCGACAGACAGATTGATGGTGGAACAGATGCCATAATAGTATGCGGCACTACAGGGGAGCCTGCCACCATGACAGAGGAAGAAAAGCTTTCTGTGATAAAATGCGTGGTAGAGCGCACCGCAGGAAGAGTTCCTGTGATCGCAGGAACAGGAGCCAATTCCACACAGACGGTCATTGATTTTTCAAAAAAGGCAGAAGCACTTGGAGTGGACGGACTTCTTATAGTGACACCGTTTTATAACAAAGCCACACAGAACGGGCTGTATGCGCACTATGCTGCTATAGCAGAGGCTGTAAAGCTTCCTGTTATCATGTATAATGTACCGTCACGTACCGGCTGCAATATACAGCCACAGACAGCAGCACGTCTCGGAAAGGATTTCGACAATATAGTCGGTATCAAAGAGGCAAGTGGAAATATATCACAGGTGGCAAAGCTTAAGAGCCTTGCAGGAGACAATCTGGATATATATTCGGGAAATGACGATCAGGTCATCCCTATATTATCACTTGGTGGAATAGGCGTGATATCTGTGCTGTCAAATGTAGCACCAAAAGAGACTCATGACATGGTCATTGATTATCTGAATGGAAATGTTAAATCAGCACTTGATATACAGCTTAGATATCTTGAGCTGATAGATGCACTTTTCTGTGAAGTCAATCCTATACCGGTAAAGGCAGCCATGAACCTGATGGGCTATAATGTCGGAGGCTTAAGACTTCCGCTTACGGTGATAGAGGATGAGAACCGTAAGAAACTGGCAGAAAGTCTTAGAGCTTGCGGTCTGCTGTCAAATTAGAAATTTATATAATGCAAATATAATAAAACACAGAGGAATAAAAATGGGAAAGCAGCATTGGAAACCGGGAAATATGTTAAATCCCGTTCCGGCAGTGATGGTAAGCGTCACAGACAAAGCCGGGAATAACAATATAATAACAGTGGCATGGGCGGGAACGGTATGCACCAATCCGCCTATGCTTTCCATATCGGTAAGGCCGGAGAGATATTCTTATAACACGATTAAAGAAACAGGAGAATTTGTCGTAAACTTGACGACAGAAGAGCTGGTAAGAGCCTGTGATTACTGCGGAGTAAGAAGCGGAAGAGACGTAGACAAATTCAAAGAGATGAACCTTACACCTCTTAAGATGCCAAATGTCAGCGCAGTGGGAATATCGGAAAGTCCGGTAAACATCGAGTGTAAAGTAGCTTCTGTTCAGGAACTTGGCAGTCACACGATGTTTGTTGCGGATGTGGTCGGTGTGACAGTTGATGAGAAATATATGGATGAGACGGGAAAATTCCATATCAATGACACCGGGCTTGTGATGTACTCACATGGAGAGTATTTTAAGCTCGGAGAGAAGCTTGGAAAATTCGGATATTCCGTAAAGAAATAACTCGAAAGCATATAGAAATAATTAAGAGACATATAAATAAAGCCGGTATTTACGTATAAGATGTAAATTACCGGCTTTTTATTAAGTTTTACGATATAGGTAATAACTTTATAATGATTAGTCCAACAGTGTAATATAATAAATTTAAGAAACTATTTTAGAAGAATATCCATCAGATATGCAAATACATCCTCATTCTGATTTTTCCAGTTGCTGCAGATCGCCTCAGCTTGTTCCTTGGTATCGACAGAGAGTGTGATATCGAGGATAGTCGTGCTCTCCGAGCGTACCTGACAGCGCACGGCATATTTGTGATCGGTCGTCTTGTAGTAGTCAGCAAGCACGGAATTTTCCTGCTTGAACTCGAGCTTATTATCCTCGAAAAAGCTTTTTACATCAGATTCGATACCCTCAGTTATCTTGTCCTTAAAGAAACCGAGTGTCTCACGTCCGGCAGCCGTAAGTGAGTACTGGGTATTGGAATGAGTTGACTCGAAATTAATTAAATCTGCATTTACTAAATCACCGATAACCTCCTGCACACGGAAGTAGTCGGTGTATTCTTTTTCCAAAAAGAAATTGGAAATCTGTGTATTGGTCAGGGGAAAACCTGCCTTCTCGAGCATGTATAAAATTGTAAGTTTGTAAATAGTAAATGGTTCTGCCAAAATAATCTCCTTAAAAATTTGATATAGTTTCTGTTTATATGTGTAATTACATTAATAAACCGCTTATGCTAAATATAACCTTCCCTGACAAGTATCGCGAAGCTTAAAGTTCCGGTTTATCGTATTAAGAACCCGCTTTTTGTCCGTGCTCCATAGAGGGGCAATGAGCAAAGCGCGGGGACCGTCACCTGTCATACGGTGTATTACCATATTTTCGGGAAGTCTCTCTATACAGTCTACTACAAAATCACAATACTCTTCCAGTGAAAAAAGTCGAAAAGGCTTTGCTTCAAAAGAAGAGGCAAGCGGTGTGTCCTTTAGCACATGTAAAAGCTGCAGCTTGACTCCGAAAATATTGCTGTGCGCCACAAAGTCCACAGACTCTGTCATCATATCACGTGTCTCACCCGGCAGTCCGAGTATCAGATGTGCGATAACCTTTATGCCACGGGCATTAAGCTCATTTACCACAGCGGTAAAATCACTGACTTTCGTGTGGGTGTTCATGGCATCTAAGATATCCTGATGTATGGTCTGAAGCCCAAGCTCTATCCAGACAGGTTTTATACGATTAAGCTCAGCGAGCAGATCATAAATCTCCGGGGAAAAACAATCTGTACGTGTCCCGATAGAAAGGACTGCCACGGTCGGATCATTTATCGCTTCATAAAATATCCTTCGCAGATATTCAACCGGTGCATATGTATTGGTAAAAGCCTGAAAATATGCGATAAAATGCTCACACTTGCATTTGCCTGACACCTTTTCCTTTGCCTCGGCAAGCTGATCTGTAATGGAAAGATTTCGGTCGGATGCAAAATCACCGGAACCACCATCGCTGCAATACAGACAGCCGCGGTCGGAGAGAAAGCCGTCCCTGTTAGGACAGGTCATCCCTCCGTCAAGGGAGAGCTTGTATAGCTTCTCGCCAAAGGTGTCACGGCAGTATTGGTTGAGTGAATAATATCTCATGATATATGTATTATTTAATGTGTGATTTTACAGCCTTGCTGACTACAGCGGCAACACGGGGATCAAATGCCTCAGGCATAATAAAATCATCATTTAATTCTTCGTCAGATACGAGATTTGCAAGTGCCTCGGCAGCGGCAAGTTTCATCTCCTCTGTGATCTGTGTAGCGCGTCCCTCAAGTGCACCTTTAAAGATTCCCGGGAAAGCGACTACATTATTTATCTGGTTAGGAAAATCACTTCTTCCTGTTCCGACAACTCTTGCACCGGCAGCCTTTGCCACATCCGGCATGATCTCAGGTATAGGATTTGCCATTGCAAAGAGGATAGCGTCTTTATTCATGGAAGCAACCATCTCTGCTGTAACAATATTCGGAGCAGAAACACCTACGAAGATGTCAGCATCCTTTAAGGCATCTGCAAGAGTACCTGTTGCATTTTCGAGGTTTGTAACCTCTGTCATTTTCTGCTGCATCCAGTTAAGTCCAGGATAATCTTTTCCGATGATACCCTGACGGTCGCACATTGTAACATGTGTAAAACCATATGTAAGAAGAAGCTTTGTGATAGCCACACCTGCTGATCCCGCACCGTTTACGACCACGCGGCAGTCCTCTTTTTTCTTTCCTGTCAGACGAAGCGAATTGATGATACCGGCAAGCACTACAATGGCCGTTCCATGCTGATCGTCATGGAAAACAGGAATATCAAGCATTTCCTTTAATCTCTCTTCAATCTCAAAGCATCTTGGAGCTGAGATATCCTCTAAGTTGATTCCGCCGAAGCCCGGTGCGATATTTTTGACAGCGGTTATGATCTCATCTGTATCCTGTGTATCGAGACAGATAGGCACAGCGTTTACGTTACCGAACTCCTTGAAAAGTACACATTTTCCTTCCATAACAGGCATAGCGGCATATGGTCCGATATTTCCGAGTCCTAAAACAGCACTTCCGTCTGATACGACAGCGACAGTGTTGGCTTTCCAGGTGTATGTATACGCAGCTTCTTTGTCCTCTGCGATCACTTTACACGGCTCGGCGACTCCCGGAGTGTAGGCTATAGCCAGATCCTCTCTTGAGTTTACTTTTGATTTTGCGATAGTTTCGAGTTTTCCGTTCCACTCGCGGTGGCATTGTAAAGCTTTTTCCTTGTTATCCATGGTGATTCTCCCTGATTATATATGTTGTTATTTGAAATCCGGATTGCTGTTTTAAGAGCAATACCAACTCTTGTATCATATCATTACGACATTTTTAAATCAAGTAAGTAAAAAACTCTTCCTATTTGGACAAACATGGTGTATAATACATCTATAACTTCAAGAGTCAGTTCGGCGTTATTTCCCATGAGTTATTTTAAAATGTAATATGAAATAAAGCAAAATGGCAGATTTTATTATTTGAAGAGGAGATCATTACATGGATCAGATGAGAGAAAAATATGAAAGTCTTTCGGCATTCGTGTTAAAGGATCTGGCGAAGGCAAGAGGTTTAAAGGGTATTTCATCCCTCAAAAAAGGTCAGATCATCGACAGAATGTTAGAGGAGGACGAGAAAGAGGCAAAAGCCGCAGCAGAAAACGGTGGAGAAAATCTATCAGGCGAGAAAGTCAGCACATTAAAGGATGACTATGCAGCACTCGACAGCGGGGAGATCGCAGAGGGCATATTAGAGGTAATGTCGGACGGATACGGATTTATCCGATGTGAGAATTATATGCCGGGAGATCACGATATATATGTGGCTCCGTCACAGATTAGACGTTTCAACTTAAAGACCGGAGATATCATAAAGGGAAATACAAAGGTCAAATCAGAAAGAGAGAAGTTTCAGGCACTTTTATATGTCACAAGTGTAAACGGCTATACACCTGAGGAAGCACAGAGACGCAAGAACTTCGAGGATCTTACACCTATATTCCCGAATGAGCGTCTTCGCCTCGAAAGACCGGGCGCAAGCGTTGCAATGAGAGTTGTAGACCTCATCTCTCCTGTAGGAAAGGGACAGCGAGGCATGATCGTATCCCAGCCTAAGGCAGGAAAGACTACATTGCTTAAAGAAGTTGCCAAATCAGTAAAGATAAACAACCCTGAGATGCATCTTATCATCCTGCTTATCGATGAAAGACCTGAGGAGGTTACTGATATCAAAGAGGCTATCGAGGGAGAAAATGTCGAGGTTATCTACTCTACCTTTGATGAACTTCCGGAGCATCACAAGAGAGTATCAGAGATGGTTATAGAGCGTGCCAAGAGACTTGTAGAGCACGGCCGCGATGTCATGATACTTCTCGACAGCATCACACGACTTGCAAGAGCCTACAACCTTACAGTTCCACCATCAGGACGTACACTTTCAGGTGGACTTGATCCGGCAGCACTTCACATGCCAAAGAGATTTTTCGGTGCAGCCAGAAATATGAGAGAGGGCGGAAGCCTTACTATCCTTGCCACAGCACTTGTGGATACCGGAAGCAAGATGGACGATGTCGTATTCGAGGAGTTCAAGGGTACAGGTAACATGGAACTTGTGCTTGACAGAAAGCTCTCTGAAAAGAGAATTTTCCCTGCTATCGATATAGTAAAATCAGGCACACGTAGAGAAGATCTGCTTCTTGAACCGGATGAGCAGGCTGCTGTTGACAACATGCGAAAAGCATTCAACGGCATGCGCACGGATGAGGCTGTTGAGAACGTGCTTAACATGTTCGCACACACCAAGGGCAATAAAGAATTTGTCAATCTCGTAAAGAAAAACAGAATTTTATAAAAAACATATTGCAATAACAAAATTCATATGCTACAATAACTAAGCTGTTTATCGGGATGTAAACGGACGCAACGTGTCGCTCTTGCAACAAGTATCATATGCGGATCGGGCATACGGGTATAAAGAGTGTAGCTATAAAATAAAACGATAAGAATAAAAGAGGTGAAAATCATGAGAGAAGGAATCCATCCAGATTATTATCAGGCAACTGTTACATGTAACTGTGGTAACACATTCGTTACAGGATCTACAAAACCAGAGATCCACGTAGAAATTTGTTCAAAATGCCATCCATTCTATACTGGACAGCAGAAGGCTAACCAGGCTCGTGGACGTATTGAGCAGTTCAATAAGAAATATGGTATGAAATAGAATCATATAGTTACTTGAAAGGTTGAGGTTGCAATATACCTCAACCTTTTTTGGAATGTGATGAGGTTTTTATGAAATATTCAGGCATTGGCGGTCAGGCGGTCATGGAAGGCGTTATGATGCAGAACAAGGACACATACGCTGTAGCCGTGCGCACACCTGACCATAAGATAGATGTAAAGGTATCAAAGCGTAAGAATTCAAAAGCACTTGATGCCGTAAGAAAGATCCCCATCCTAAGAGGTGTGGTGAGTTTTGTGGACTCACTGTATCTGGGCATGAGCACGCTTATGTACTCGGCTTCATTCTTTGAGGATGAGGAGGACGAGAAAGAAAAGACGCAGAATGCAAGCCTTACAGCCGAGGAAAAGGCTGCGAAAGAGGCAAAGGAGAAGAAACAGGAAAAAGCCATGCTCACAGGCACGGTTGTACTGTCTCTTATCATAGCATTGGCATTGTTTTTTGCACTGCCATATTTTTTGTCCGGCATTTTTCGCAAAGTAATAAGTTCACAGATGCTGAACGCTCTTATAGAGGGCGTGATTCGTCTGGCAATTTTTATGGGATATATAGCGATCATATCGCTCACACCGGATATAAAGCGCACATTTATGTACCACGGCTCAGAACACAAGTGCATAAACTGCATCGAGCATGGACTGGAGCTTAATGTGGAAAATGTAAGGAAAAGTTCAAAACATCACAAAAGATGCGGCACAAGCTTTTTACTTATAGTAATGCTCATAAGTATATTGTTTTTTATGTTTATCAGAGTAGACTCAAAGGTATTGCAGTTACTTCTTCGACTCGTGCTCATACCTGTGATAGCCGGAGTATCCTACGAGTTTATCAGGCTTGCGGGCAAGTATGACAATCCGGTCATCAATATCTTAAGTGTTCCGGGACTGTGGATGCAGAAGCTTACCACAAAGGAGCCGGATGATGAGATGATAGAGGTCGGTATCGCATCGGTCGAGGCAGTTTTTGAATGGAAAAAGTGGCAGGAAGAAAATGGTATTTTAGAGCCAAAGTAGAGTAACTTTATACGGAGAAATGGTTACGAGGTTTGATTTTATGACATATAGGGAAGCAATAAAACTGGGGGAACAGATACTGCAAAAAGCAGATATAGTTGATGCAAAAAATGATGCGTGGCTGTTACTGGCCATGGCATGCAAGATAGATCATACCTATTATTATGTTCACATGGACGAGGAAATGTCTGAGGAACAGAAGAGGGAATATCAGTCGATACTGAGTAAGCGCGCAGAGCGTATCCCGCTTCAGTATATAGTAGGAGAGCAGGAGTTCATGGGGCTTACGTTCCATGTCAACAGCAGTGTCCTTATTCCAAGACAGGATACGGAGACACTTGTTGAGGAGACTTTAAAGATCATAGAACCTGGCATGAAAGTACTTGATATGTGTACAGGTTCTGGCTGCATCATCATAAGCATCATCAAAAATACAACAGGTGTTGACGGATATGCCTGCGATATATCAAAACAGGCGTTAAACGTTGCAAAGGAAAATGCGAAACTAAACAATGTATTTGTGGAATTTGAGCGGAGTGATCTCTTTGAAAAGGTTACTGAACAGTATGATGTGATAGTATCAAATCCGCCCTATATCCGCACATCCGAGATACCGCATCTGATGCCGGAGGTGTCAGTGTTTGAGCCGCATGAGGCACTTGACGGCTCGGAGGATGGACTTGAATTTTACAGACGCATTGTAAAAGATAGCCGTGATCATTTAAAACCGGGTGGCAGACTGCTCTTTGAGATAGGCTGTGATCAGGGCAGACAGGTAGCTTCAATGATGGAGTATGCCGGCTTTAGTGATGTTAAGATCATAAAGGATCTTGCGAAAAATGACCGCGTTGTAACAGGAAAGAGGTAAAAAATGTTTGATAAGTTAGAAGATCTTATACACCATTATGAAGAGCTGATGAATCTGCTCAGCGAGCCTGATGTGGCAAATGATGCAAACAGATTCAGAAAGCTTATGAAAGAGCAGAGTGATCTTGCTCCTATAGTAGAGACATATAAAGAATACAAAAATTGCAAGCAGAATATAGAGGATTCTCTTGCTATCCTCGACGAGGAATCTGACGAGGAGATGCGTGAGCTTGCAAAGGAAGAACTCAAAGAGTCAAAAGAGCAGGTTGAAGAGCTTGAGAAGAAACTCAAGATCCTTCTCCTTCCAAAGGACCCTAACGATGACAAGAACGTAATCGTGGAAATCCGTGCAGGTGCAGGTGGAGAGGAAGCCGCACTTTTTGCAGCAGAGATCTACCGTATGTATGTACACTATGCAGAGAACCGAGGCTGGAAGGTTGAGACACTTGATGCCGATGAGACTGGTATCGGTGGTATGAAGTCAGTAGAGTTCATGGTAAAAGGTGCCGGTGCATATTCAATCCTTAAATACGAGTCAGGTGTACACCGCGTACAGCGTGTGCCGGAGACGGAGTCGCAGGGACGTATCCAGACATCCACATGTTCTGTTGCCGTAATGCCGGAGGCTGAGGATGTAGATATAACAATTGATGACAAAGATATCCGTATCGACGTAATGCGTGCGTCAGGAAACGGTGGTCAGTGTGTCAATACAACAGATTCGGCTGTACGTCTTACGCACTATCCTACAGGAATTGTTATTTACAGCCAGACTGAGAAATCACAGATACAGAACAAAGAGAAAGCATTTGCACTCCTTCGTACAAAGCTCTATGACTTAGAGCTTCAGAAAAAGCAGGATGCAGAGGCAGAGGAGCGTCGAAGCCAGATCGGAACAGGAGACCGTGCAGAGAAGATCCGTACCTACAACTTCCCGCAGGGACGTGTGACGGATCACCGTATCAATCTCACACTTTACAAGCTCGACAAGATCTTAAACGGAGATATTCAGGAGATCATCGACGCATGTATCGCAGCCGACCAGGC